>NZ_SZPX01000005.1 GCF_005217605.1 Sulfurimonas crateris
ATTAATGACCATCTAACTATTTCTAGTTATTAAAGTCTATTTACTTGCTTAGTTTTCAATGATCTCAAACTTAGATTGTTTGTCCTAAACTTTAGGTCTCTTTGTTTGTGGAGGGGAATTATAGAGAAGTTACGCTTATTTATTTCTTAATTTTTAAGAGAGTTTGTAAAGAAATTTTATTTGAGGTAGAATTGTATTTAATTCTCCTCTATCCAGCCTCCGCCGATCAGTTTTTTATCATCATAAAAAACGGCTGCTTGTCCCGTTGCTACTCCAAACACACTCTCCTTTAGAGTAACGTAAGCTTTGTTCTCTTTTACTTTAACATGACAAGGAACAGCTCTGGTTCTATATCTCAATTTTACTGTAGTATCAAACTCTTTTTCATCGGTATAGAGATTTAAATTGTTCAGCACTACGCTACTGCAGGCCAGATCCTCTTTTTTACCGACAACAATCCGGTTTTTTTCAGCATCTATACTCAAAACATAGTGAGGATCATGAGCGCCTCTGACCGTAAACCCTTTTCTCTTTCCGATCGTATAGTGCATATAGCCCTTATGCTCGCCGACCACGTTTCCATCCTTATCAAGGACTTCACCCATTTTATCTACCTCTACATAATCTTTTAACAGATCAGTATATGTAGTATCAACAAAGCATATCTCAGAAGATTCGCCTTGGGATGCGAATGATTCAAGCCCTTCTATCGATGCTGCTAGCTTTTTTATATCACTCTTTTTTCTCTCTCCGAGCGGAAAGAGCAGTCTTGGCAAAATTGTTCTATCTACATAAAACAGAAAATAGCTTTGATCTTTTGTATCATCATCCGCTTCATAGAAATATTTTCCATCCGTTTTTATATAGTGCCCCGTAGCTATATAATCAGCTCCTATCTTGTCCGCAAACTTTACCATCTCGCCAAATTTCAGACTTCTGTTGCATAGTGCGCATGGGTTTGGTGTTTTTCCCTCAGCGTAGGTATCTATAAAAGGTTGAAAAACCTCTCTGTTAAAAGTATCTTGCAGATCTAGAACATGCAGTTTTATACCGACAAAGTCAGCAGCTTTTTGTGCTCTTGCCTGATTGATCTCATGATAACCGGGCTTAGAGTGGAGTTTCATATAAAGCCCCTCGACATCATATCCCTGCTCTTTTAGAAGCAGTGCCGAAACGGTAGAATCAACGCCGCCGCTCATTCCGACAAGAACTTTTTTTACTAAGTTTTCCTTTTTCATACTTTAATATCTCTGTCTGCAGAAAACTCTTTTAACATCTTAGAGTATTGTGTATCTTCAAGCCCTGAATCTCTAAGAAAATTGATCTGCTCGACTATTGAGGCCTGAAGCTCATCAACGACATGCTGCAGATCATCTGTAAGTCTTATCTGCTTAAAATCTTCCTCGCTAATCATTGCGTTTTTTAAAACTTTTTTTTCAATAAAATCAAGCAGCGGTTTATAATACTCAACTCCGATTACAAAAACCTTTACGCCTGTTATCTTTTTGGTCTGGATAAGTGTTAATGCTTCAAACAGCTCATCCAATGTTCCATATCCGCCAGGAAATATCACGTAGCCGATAGAGTATTTAACCAACATCACTTTTCTGGAAAAAAAATAGTCAAAGCTCAGATCAGTAGTAGTGTACTTGTTTGGAACCTGCTCAAAAGGAAGGTCAATGTTAAGACCTATAGACTCAACATCTTTGTGTTGAAATGCCCCCCTGTTAGCAGCTTCCATAACTCCGGGACCGCCGCCCGTCATTATATTGAAGCCTCTTTCTGCCAACATAGAAGATAGCTCCTCGGCTTTTTTATAATACTTGTTTTTGCTATCAACCCTTGAGCCTCCAAACATTGTGACTGTCGGTCCAAGCTCCCCTAGCTCATCAAACCCCTTTACAAAGTCGGCAACGATCTTAAAAACACTCCAGACATCAGCTGATTTAATCTCTTTAATATATTTTTTTGTTAAATCATCTTTTTTTGTACGCATATACACTACTTTCTATTTTTCTACGATTTTAATTGATTTAATCTCTCTCTTTTTGTTCCGATCGTAGTGATCTGAACTCCAAAGTTTCCATCTACTATTACCACTTCACCCTCAGCTATCACATGATCATCTACCAATATTTCCAGTGGATCATTAGCAAGCTGATTAAGTTCTATAACAGATCCAATATCCATATTTAAAACATCTTTTAAGAGCATCTTTTTCTTGCCTATTCTAACTTTGACAGGAAGTTTAACATCCATAATAAGAGATATATTGTTCATCTCTTCACTGTTTAAAGAAACTGAGGGCATTGAATTTTGAGAGCTGTTTGAGTCCGATTTTATTTCGCTGTTTGATGGTTTGCTTGTTTTAAATACCGCACTTTGCAAATTTTCATCCATAATAAACATAAAAAGAGATTTAAGACTCTCTATATTAAAGTGGTATACAAACATCTTGCTGTAGTTCTCTAAAGAGACCTCTTTGTTCTCTCCGATATAGTCGATTTTATCAATACTGAAAGAGAGAGCGGGGAGCTCTTTTTGAGCTGAGAGCGTATTTGATATTGCTCCAAATATATTAGAGACTATCTCTTTTGCCGCATCAAGATCATCTTCGCCTACATCTTCTCGCTCACTTGCCTCTTCGCCCATCATCATATCTGATAACGATGTGACAAGATTTGGTGTAAGCGCAACCATCGCAGATGCATCTACATCTCCGCTGACACTTATGTTTAAAAGCACTATAGGAGGGATGATATTAGATATTATACTTAACTCCTGCTCCTCTTTAAGTTCAAGAGATGGAGCCTGTCCTATCAGTGCCTCTATTGTTGCTACTGTTTCATCTTCAAACAGCTTCATAAAATCACTCATCATCTACTCCTCTTTTGCGTTTTTTATCATACTCATACTCATAATCTTCATCTTCGTTCTCTTCACCGTTAAACATGATCTCTTTAACGCCTGAAATCTTTTCGCGTCTTATAGTTTCAAAGTTCTCCAGAGCACGCTTGACAGCATCTTTTTCTGTATCTATTATCTCTGTGATCTGTATAGACTTTCTAAACCTTCTAAGACCGATTTTACCTTTAAATCTGTCTTTGCCGTCAACGCATATCGTAACTATATCATCGGCAGCATTATTTAACCTTACAATATCTCCGCTCTGCAGGTCCAGAACATCTCTAAGAGAGAGCTCAGCATCGCCCAGCATTGCTTCAATACCGACTTTTGCACCGCCTAGAAGTACATGAAGTTCTGTATTTCTACTCTTTTTTGTACTTGTTTCATTAAGCATTAGATCTCTGCTGGCAAGTTTTGGCAAAACAGGCTCCAGCGCAATAACCGGATAACAGATATTCATCATACCTGAACTCTGTCCTATAATAATCTCCATTACGACCATAACTACTATCTCGTTTTGGGCAACGATCTGCACAACATTAGGGCTAGACTCTTTTGACTCTATATTTGGAAAGATATCCATAACAGGTCCCCAAGCCTCTTTTAGAGTTGCCATCATAACTCTTAAAATAGTCTCAAAAAGGCTTAGTTCTATATCAGAAAACTCTCTGCTTGCATCAAATGGCTCACCTTTTCCGCCCAAAAGACGATCAAGCATAGGAAAAGCTATAGATGGATTTATCTCAATAACCCCGCTGCCCTCTAACGGCTTCATTGAAAAAACGTTAAAGCTGGTAGGGTTAGGCAGTGACATTAAAAATTCGCCATACGTCATCTGGTCAACCGAGTGAAGCTGTATCTCAACAATTGAACGCATAATAGATGATATCTGAGAGGCTAGAGACCTAGCCATCTTGTCATGTATCCCACGAAATGCGCGAAGCTGCTCTTTTGAGACCCTGTTTGGTCTCTTAAAGTCATAAAGGGTTACCTGTCTTTGTGAGACTAAGGTGTCTTCACTTCCATCAAGTACATCATCTCCCTCATCATCTACAACATCGAGTAACGCATCTATCTCTTCTTGTGAAAGTATATCTGCCATCTTAAGCTCCTACACTCTCTTTGATTTTATGTATAACCGACTTATGTATCTGAGAGATTCTAGACTCGGTAATATCCAAAATCTCGCTTATCTCTTTAAGAGTCAGCTCTTCAAAATAGTAAAACTGTATTATCAACTGCTCTCTTTGGCTGTACTGGCTAAGAACAGTTTTAATACTGTTTATAAGCTCCTCTTTTTCTATATTAGCGATAGATGAACCTTCGTCTCCAACTTGCAGTTGATCCTGAAGAGGCATAACCGTGTAGATTGTAGAGGCGATTCTCGCTTCATGTATCTTCTCGACGCTCTCATCTAATATCTCTGCAAGCTCTTCATCTGTAGGCTCTTCATCCTTCTCTACTCTATACTCTTCTATTGCGTAGTCTATCGCTTTTACAAGTTTTCTGCTCGCACGGCTAAGTACGTCAAGACTTCTTAAATAGTCAAGCATAGCGCCATAAACTCTCTTTTTGGCATATCCCCAAAACGAGTCGTTTAAGCTCTCATCATACCTACGTGCCAGTTTGATAAGCTCTTCCGTGCCGATAGCAGAGAGATCCATATAATCAATAGAACTTGGAAGTCTCTCTTTAAGCCTAAATGCCATCGCTTTAACTGCCGGTAGATACTGGATAGCCAGCTCATCTTCTTTATGTTTTAAATCTTGTGTGTATGCCGAAATCATGATCTCTTCTCACTATCTTGGCTGTTTGTGCTGACCGCTATATCAGTTATCTTTATAGCCGAGTCTATGATTTTTTCTCTCTTGTTTATCTCATTGGCAAAGATGTCAAGCCTCTTCTCATGCGACTCTTTTGGAAAGAAGTACAACTTTCCGACTGAAGTTCTGTAATATAGTGAGACTATTATATGTGAAAATAGATAAAAAAATGTAGTTATTAAAAATGTATATACTAAGAGGCCCTCTGCGTCAAATGATTTCAATACACCAAATACTATTCCCATAAAAAAGCCCTGAATAGTAAAAAAGTATATAAAATTCTCACCCAACATATAAAAAAGCCTTGAATTAAATTTAAAAGTGCTTGACTAATCGCTTGAAAAGCCCTGACAGTCCGCTTTCGCTAGGCATAACAAGCACATCGCGTTCCAAATTTTTATTAATCGCATTGGCAATAGATAAGATATCTTTATGCACTATCGAGCCTGGATGCATTACACTAAAAAGAGCTCTCTGCTTCACTGAGGAGGATACCTTGATATCGCTGTTTATTTTACCCAAGAGTTTTATGTTTAGCTTCTCCCCGATATTTGCCAATGCTACTTTTTTTATCTTTTCATAAACGGCTATGGCCTCTTTTTCGCTCTTTACCTGATTCATGATAAGATTTATATCATCTCTGAAAGTTGCTATTGTCTTAATGGTCGCGTATGCATCTGTTATTGCAGCAGGGTCCGGGACTGTAACGACTATAACGTCATCCGCCGCGTCAATGAACATTTTTATATGATCCCCGATCCCTGCACCGGTGTCTATTATCATAACATCAAGCTTGTCGAGAATCTCAGCTTCGCTCATAAACCTCTCAAAAAGAGCCTTGTCGGAATACTTTAGTATCTCATCTCCGCTCTCACCGGGGATCAGTATAAGATTTCTCGTAATAGGGATCAATATGTCAGAGACACTTGCTTCTCCCTTTAAAACATGCAGAATATTTTTCTTGATCTTTACGTTAAACATAACATCAAGATTTGCAAGACCTATATCTGCATCGAAGATACCGACATTAAGACCATTTTGAGAAAGTACATAGGCAAGATTCGAGCTTATCGTACTTTTTCCAACACCGCCTTTACCGCTGGTAACTGCAATAAAGCGCGTTTTTTTAGACTTTTTAGCAGCCGTTGAAGAGACAAGCTCTTCTAGCTTTTGAGCTTGATGTCCAATCATGCTTTGCTCCTGTTAAAGCCGTTTAATAAACACTCAACCAAGAAGTCGCTGCTTGCACAGACCAGATCTTCTGGAACTTCCTGTCCGACTGAGAAGTAGCTGATCGGCTTTTTGGTCTCATACGCTAAAGAGAATATATTTCCAAAACCTCTAGTCTCATCGAGCTTTGTAAACATTAGAGTGTCGATATTGAGGCTAGAGAAATTCTCATATGTAGCTTTTAGATCTTCATATTTTATGGAACTAGGCATTACCAAAACGACATCTATGTTGTACTTTATGTCGTTGCCGTCAAGACACTCATAAATTTTTTCTATTTTTGTTCTGTCATAAGGGCTTGAACCCATAGTATCGATAAGTATATAGTCACAATATCTAAGAGAGTCAAGCGCACTTGCAAAGTCTATCGGATCAACTACAGTCTCAATGCCAAGTTTCATCATTCTGGCATACTGCATCAGCTGCTCAACCGCACCTATGCGGTATGTGTCAAGCACGACCAAGCCTACTTTGTACTTTTTTTGCATCAGGTAGGAGTATCTGGCAGCCAGTTTTGCCACCGATGTAGTCTTGCCCACTCCCGTAGGTCCCACAAGCATAATGACTTTTTTGTTTCCTATGGATGGAGCACTCTCAAGTCTGATAGGCACCATTTTTCTAAGAAGTGTCTGAAAATATCTTTTTATAGTTGCAGAGTTTTCTCTCATTCTAAAAGGCATATGCTCCAGCGTCATTCTCATAATGCCGTCAAGATGCTCTCTGTTCATACCGCTTTGGGAAGCAAGACGATATATCTCAGCAAACTCCGAGGGAATATGACTCTCAAGGTTAGGCGCTTTCTCATCCCAGAACATATTTTGAATCACTTTTACTTTATCGCCGAGCTTTGCGATCTCAGATTTTATCTCTTTTAACTCTTTTGGTTCAAAAAGCATCTGAGATTTACTCTCCTGATGCTCATACATCGGCTCTTTTACATCTGCTATCTTGGATATCTGCTTTGCCGCATAGGAGATGTCGTAGAGGACATCGGCACTTTTTTGGGTAAGAGGTCTCTCATCCTTTGGCGAAGATTTTGTTTTTTGATATGTGTTATGCGACGCAGAATCACCCTCGATCCCCATCACTATCTCATAAATAGGCTCACGTCCGAGTGATTTTTTCTGAATCTCTTTTGTGTCTATGTGAAGCATTTGACTATAGTTGACATCCATCTTAGCTTTTTTAAGTGCCTCCGATGGTGTTCTTCCGGTAAAAGTTAAAATCTTCATCTCTGTATATCCATTAATGGTATCAACACGCTCTCTCTTTCAAACCACTTGACATGCGGAATTTGAAGTTTGTGTGTTTTAACTACTCTATTATCAAAAAAAATTATATCCAAATCTAGAGTCCTTGGAGCATTTGCAAAGCTTCTTTTGCGTGCAAACTTCTTCTCGAGCCTCATCAGATAGTCTAAAAAAAGCTTAGGCTGCATGCTTGTCTTTAAAAGTGCCACGGAGTTAAAAAAATCATCCTGATCAGCAAACCCGAAAGGAGGGTTCTTTAATATCAGCGAAGTTCGCAGAAGAGTGACTCTTTTATCTTTTTTTAAAAAGATATAAAGATGTTCCAGCCTTCTTTTTACATCGCCTATGTTTCCGCCTACACCGACGGTTGCCAGATACCTGTGTGGGGTTTTTTTACTACCTGCATAACAGCGGCGTAAATTTTTGAAGGTCTCTAACTCCTCGTTCAATCTACGCTTTATATACATAAAATCAGTTTTCCTGCGCTGCCTGAGACTGTTGTTTTTGCATCTCTTGAACTGCTTTTATCTCGTTCATTATCTGCACCATGCCGACCATTGCCAGATGGTACCCGAACGGACCGAATCCAACGATCGAAGATGAGCATACTGCTGCTATCATATTCTGCTTTCTAAACTCTTCACGGCGATGAACGTTACTGATGTGAACCTCAATAGTAGGAAGACTTACAGCCGAAATAGCGTCGCGGATAGCTATAGATGTGTGTGTATATGCCGCAGGATTGATAATTATACCGTCTGCATCTCCATAACACTCTTGAATTTTATCAACGATCTCACCCTCTAGATTGCTTTGAAAAAACTCTATATCCAACCCGCTTTGGCTTGCAAAATCTTTCATCTGAGCATGTATCTGCTCTAATTTCATTGACCCGTAAATCTGCTGCTCTCTGACACCGAGCATATTTAAGTTTGGTCCTTGAATAACTACTATCTTCATCTTCTGCCTTTTTATTAATAATTACGATTTTTAAGGAGTTATTCTATCTAAATTAAGCATAATCTATTTTAAATTCAGACAAAAAGACAAAATATGCAGATAATAACTCCCGATTATATATTAACGCCTGATATGCTACTTTGTGGCATGTCAGTGGCATTTGACAAAACTATTAAAAAGATAGCTCCGCTTGAAGAGCTGAAAAAAGAGTTTGGCGGTGCGGACGTAATAGAGCTTAAAAAGAACTCGCTTTTGATGCCCGGACTTATAAATGCGCATGTTCATATAGAGTTTAGCGCGAACAAAACTCAGCTCTCCTACGGTGATTTTATTCCCTGGCTCTACAGCGTTATTGAGAATAGAGATGAGCTTATAAACGGCTGTGATGATACCTGCATGGCAAAAGCCGTCAACTCTATGCTTGAGTCGGGGATCACGACTTTTGGAGCAATTAGCTCGCATGGAATGGATCTGAATGTCTGCGCCAAAGCTCCTCAAAATGTTGTTTTTTTCAATGAACTTATCGGCTCGCAGGCAACAATGGCTGACGCTCTTTTTACAGACTTCTTGGCGCGTCTGGATGCTTCAAAAAGTGTAAAAAGAGATGGTTTTTACCCTGCAATTGCAATCCACTCGCCCTACTCCGTTCACCCTATTTTGATCAAAAAAGCACTCCGTATCGTAAGAGATGAGAAGCTTAAACTCACCGCACACTTTATGGAGAGCAGTGCTGAGAGAGATTGGCTTGACAAGAGCGATGGAGATTTTAAAGATTTTTTTGAAAACCTGCTAAAACAGAGCTCTTCTATCAGTGATCCAAGCGAATTTCTGGAGCATTTTAGCGGATATGAAACGCTTCTAACACATGTCGTAAAAGCAAACGATGATGAGCTTAAAACTCTATCTTCAAACAGACATACCGTTATACACTGCCCTATTTCAAACAGACTTCTGGGCAACGGTGTGCTTGATGTTAAAAGACTCCAAGATCATAATATCAGATGGATATGCGCAACAGACGGACTTAGCTCAAACTATAAACTTGACCTCTTTGAGGAGATGAAGTGCGCTCTGTTCATGCACTCAAATATGCCGCTTTTAGAGCTGGCAAAAAACCTGATAAGAAGTGTGACAAAAGATGCGGCAAATGCCCTTGGAATAAACAGCGGCGAGATAGCAGAGGGTAAAAATGCAGATATGATCGTGCTAGCTCTAGATAATGAGCCTAACGATGAGTTAGCAGTTCATTTAATACTTCATAGATATAATATCTCAAAAGTTTACATTAACGGAAAGCTAGAAAAAGGTATCTGATGCAGTTTATTAAAAAAATATTTTCTCCTATTGTCGCTACAATAAAATTTATCCAAGAGCATTTCAAAGCAATGCTCTTTTTGCTTATACTCTTTTTGATATTCGCACCCCAAAGCAAAGAGAATCTAAAACCGCACAATCTTGAGCAGATATACCTTGTAGGTCCTGTAATGGAGATCTCAGAGGTCGTAGAGCAGATAGATGAAGCGGCTTCGAATGAGTTTGTAAAAGGCATATTGTTCAATGTTGACTCCCCGGGAGGAGCAGTTGCGCCATCTATTGAGGTTGCTTATGCCATAAAAAGAGCAAGAGAGAAGAAACCTGTTATTGTCTATGCCAGCGGAACACTAGCAAGCGGGAGCTACTATGCAAGCATCTGGGCAAACGAGATAATCGCAAATCCGGGCTCAATGGTCGGGAGTATCGGTGTTATTATGCAAGGGGCTGATGTGAGCGAACTTATGGGCAAAATAGGAATCAAATCACAGAGTGTTCAAGCAGGAAAATATAAAAAGGTCGGAGCAAGCGACAGAGAGTGGACGGAGTATGAGATAAATGAGTTGAATAAGGTCATACAGGGAACTTATGACCTTTTTACCACAGATGTTGCAGATGCCAGAGGCTTAGATATTAAAAAGCGAGACACTTTTGCAAATGCGCATATCTTTACTGCAAAACAGGCCAAAGATGTGGGACTGATCGACAGTATAGGTGTTGAGTATGACGCCAAGAAGAGGCTTGCAAGCTTAAGCGGAGTAAGCGAGCCGCTCTGGAATAAAGAGGATAGATTTGATAAATTTATTAAAAAACTCTCGGCACAGACAGCGGCTAGCATCCATACCTACTTTCCTGCACTTGTACTAAAGTAGAGGCGTCTGACTTTTTACTCTTTTTCTAGTGAGAGCAAGAACTCTTTTCTCCACACCCCTCCCGTATATCCGCCTATATTTCCGTTTGAAGATATAACGCGGTGACACGGAATGAGAATAGCTATTGGATTTTTGCCATTAGCATTGGCAACCGCCCTTACGGCTTTTGGATTGCCGAGCATTTGCGCCTCCTTGGCGTATGAGACTGTTTTGCCGTAAGGTATTTTAAGAAGTGTGTTCCAAACGTCCATTTGAAACTCTGTTCCGCTTGGAGAGAGCGGCAGTGTAAATGTTTGTCGTTTTTTGCAGAAGTACTCATTTAACTCGCGTTCTAGTTGAAGCAAGAGAGGATGATCTGAGCACTTATCTTGCGTCTCTTCCTCCACAAAATCAAGATGGATCAGAGCATTTGCATCTGCAACAGCTTTCAGCATACCTATAGGAGTAGAGATAAGACGACTAAAATGCACTACTTCTCTTTTTCCTTCTCTTTTTTTTGTGGTTTTTTTCTGAACATATGATATTTTTCTCTCTCTAAAAGATCCTCTACATATGCAGCTTCCGCTTTTTTTACGCTCTTCCAGATGCCTGATGGAAGCCTTACCTGAAGCTTCTTTTTCTCTTTTAGTTTTATGATCTTTTTAATGGATAGTATCTTGGAAACGGGTGAGAAATCGACATCTGTAAGGTCTATGTCGTTCTTATAAAAAAGCGTCTGTTTGCTAAAATGCCCCCAACCCGGAATTCCATCTTCGGTATAGGGGACTTCATAATCATTTTTAAAGTTTACCATTATCTTATAGTGGCTGTTCTCAAAGATCTGAGACACATTCCCAGGACCGAATACCAAGCCGTAAACGGCGTCTCCGAGCTTAACGTTATCAAAATATGCCATAACTACTCCTAATTTTTAAAAAGTGTACTATAACACGATTACGAAAAAATTACATCCGCTAAATTATAACTTTAACAACGCTTGGCATATTGTCAAAAATTCTTTTTACTCTCTCTTGCCAAAGCTCGCCGAACTCTTTTACCTCTGCAGCATTTGCCATGCCGCCCATCATCTTTTGCATAAGCTGCTGCATTTTCGGACTTCCGCCTACCAGCGACGGATCATAGTAGACATCCACGCTTTTGCCACTGTCCAATCTTGTAAATTTGACCGACGAGCTTATATTTGCATCAAAATGCATCAGAGAGTGGCGTGCAAATTTACCGCCCAAGCCTTTAAAACCGCTCTTATCGGTAGCTCCCGTTATTTGAGAGATCACATTGCTTATAACGCCTGCTACGCCATCTTCAAGCGACTCTTTAAACTCTACTTTTATCTCACCCCTTACGGCAGGCTGGTTTGGATATAGAGCTTTTAACCCCGCATAAGCAGTTATGTATGCACCCGCCACTGTCGGACAGCTATGCCCCGCTGCCTTTACAACCTCTAAATAGTTAAACTCATATATGCCACCCTCAAACGCGCCTAAAACATTCGCTAGAGGATCGACAACCTTAATAGTATCTACCGTATCAAAAAACTCCGGATATTTCATATAAACCCCCACTAATAAATCTCATATAATTTGAACTCATCCAAATTATATTCAGTCACTAAAGCTTTGCCCTAGCGGGCAAGAGGAGTCATTTTGACTCCTGCGTACCTCTTTTTTCAAGCACTTTTGCGCTCACTGCAACCCTGTCACTCATCAGATCAAAAATTTCATCAACCTCTAAAGAGGCAATATCTATCACTTTTGCATCTTTGGATATCTGAACAAAACCTTTTTTGCTTTTTAACTTTGGATCGTTGGATTCTAGCATCTTTTGCAGCGTTGTCACTTGATTTCGGGCAATATTGATTTTGCTCTCTATTACATGTGGAAATCTTATCTTAATAGATTCGATCTCTTTAGAGAAGCTCTGCATTTTAAAAGAGATAGTTTGGTTAAAGGAGCTTTGCAGCTGTTTTACATCCTCGATCTTTTGGCTTATCTTCTTCTCGATCGAGTGCCCTGAGTATAAGTTTACAAGGTGCGTCAGCTCCTGCTTTGAGTTGTAGATCTTTTGCATAACTCTTTGCGTATATTGCGTAGAAATTGAGTCTATATGCTGATACAGCTCATTACTCTCAGGCAGTATCATCTGCATAGCCGCACTTGGAGTCGGTGCTCTTAGATCTGCTACAAAATCGCTTATAACCCAATCTATCTCATGCCCGACGGCAGAGACTATCGGTGTTTTTGCTTTAAAGATCGCATCTGCCACGATCTCTTCGTTAAATGCCCACAAATCCTCTATGCTTCCACCGCCGCGCCCCATAACAATGACATCATACACTTTGGTATCGGCTAGACCAAGAGCCTTTACAATGGCAGGAGCTGCGCTCTCTCCCTGAACCAAAACATCATATATATCTATCTCTACCGCTCTGTATCTGCTGTTTGCAACACGGAGCATATCCTGCAGTGCGGCCCCTGTTGCAGAAGTTATAAGAGCGATCTTTTTTGGAAATTTTACAAGAGGTTTTTTTCTTGCGCTATCAAAGTATCCCTTTGATGAGAGTCTCTCTTTTAGCTGCTCATAAGCAAGCGCCAAAGCTCCGTGACCGGAAGGCTGGATACTAAAGCAGTTTATCTGATACTCGCCGCGCGGTTTGTAAAGCGTTATGGCTCCATCAAGGATAACCTTTAGCCCCTCTTGAAGTTCAAACTTCAACTTTGAGGCATTTCCCTTGAACATAACCGCTTTTATTGATGATGAGGCATCTTTTAGAGTGAAGTAGATGTGTCCGCTGTTATGGCATGTTACGCGCGAGAGTTCGCCCTCTACCAAGACTCTTGTAAAGGTGCTCTCTAAAACTGTTTTGATCTGCTCATTTAAAGAAGAGACACTAAGTGTTTGCAAAACTCTGTTGCCTATTTTTTTCTTGCAATGAGAAGTGTTGAGATATCCATAGAGAAACTTTTTGTATAAACTATCTCAAAGCCTGCTTCAACAAGCTCATTTTGCATATTTTCAACCGTTGAGAAATCACCTATAGAG
Source organism: Sulfurimonas crateris (assembly GCF_005217605.1). Classification (NCBI taxonomy): domain Bacteria; kingdom Pseudomonadati; phylum Campylobacterota; class Epsilonproteobacteria; order Campylobacterales; family Sulfurimonadaceae; genus Sulfurimonas; species Sulfurimonas crateris. The sequence goes on from NZ_SZPX01000005.1 coordinate 13,393, forward strand.
TTTGGCAGGTACTCATACGCTTCTAGATTGTTAGATATAAAACCGCCCACTTTAGGCAGTATCTTATTCATATAGAAGTCTCTTATTTTACCAAGAAGCGAAGGGTTCTCGTTTTTCATAAACTCTAAAATGACAACAAGACCGCCATCTTTTAAAACTCTGTTGAACTCTCTAAGTGCCGCTTCTCTCTCAACAACATTTCTTATACCGTATGTAATGCTTAAAATATCCGCACTCTTATCATCAAGCGGGATCTCTGTAGCTTTTGCTATGTGGTAGTTGAATTTGGGAAACTTCTCTCTTGCTACGTTTACCATGCCGTTAGATGGATCAACGCCGACTATCTCTCCAAGCGCAATAGCGTTTACTTCAGATCTTTTTTTCCAAAAGTCCATCATATCGCCAGTTCCGCAAGCAACGTCAACAATCTTATCGATAGACTCTTTTGCATAAAATTTGTAAGCCAGATCACAAGCTTTGCGTCTCCAGCTCTTATCGACGCCCATACTCATAACACGGTTTGCCGTATCGTAAGTAGGCGCTATGTTGTCAAACATAGATACGATCTTTTCCTGTTTTTCCATTCTAGTTGTTTCCCTTTTGCTTCATCCACATAATTATATCTTGCTCATCTTTTTGTATATTTAAAATCTCCAACTTCTCATTAATAGTTGTAAAATTACTATCTCCGCCCGTGCTCGGCGACATAAAACAGAGATGATAGTCTGCAAACTGCATTGAGAGTTCAAACATCTTCCCTCCGCCCTCTATTATAATGTTTTTATAATCTTTTAAAAGTGAAAGATCATCGCTTATGATGACTTTTCTTCCCTCAACACTAAAGAGGGGGATAGTTTTGTCAAACTCTTTGGTTCTTGAGTATATCAAGATATCCGGTGCTCTGCCGCCTACTAATCTGGCGTCAAGTGTCGGTCTGTCAACTCTTACGGTATTGCCGCCGATAACGAGCAGATCACAAACATCTCTCATGGCATGAACTAAGGTTCTTGATTTAAGCGAGCTGATAAGACCGCCGTCAATCGTGCCGTTTAATCTCTGAGCCCATTTAAAGAAGACGAACCTCTCTTCTCTCCACAGATCAAAAGGCTTTAAGAGCTCATCACACTCTTTTTGCATTACGGCACTCTCTACTTCTATGCCTGCATTTTTAGCTATCTCTGCTCCGCCGCAAGCTTGGGGATTTGAATCCGTTGAGCCGATAAAGAGCTTTTTTATGCCAAGCTTAGAGATAAGAGATGCGCAAGATGGAGTTTTTCCTATGTGTGAGCATGGTTCAAGTGTTGTATATAGGCTGACGCCATTAAAGCAGTTATTGTGATTTTGCAGAAGGTAGGTGTGAATTTGGGATGATTCATGAAGTTCTAAAATTTTTGAATCATCTGTTAGTCTAAAATATGCCGATTTCAGTGCTTCGACTTCGGCATGCGGAGCGCCTGCATATTTGTGAGCCTCAACGGAGAGTATCTCATTTTGGCTTGATAGAATAGTGCAGCCGACCGCAGGATTTGGATATGTTAGACCCTGATACTTCCAAGCCTCATCCAAGGCCAACTTCATATAAAACTGGGTATCTATTACCATTCAAAGTATGTTTTCGCTTTTGATATCTCGCCAAAATCAACTGAAACTTCTTCACCATCGACATCCAAGAATATCTTAGAACCTTCAACTTTAAGAAGTGTGCCTTTGAGCTTCTCTTTTGATTTTAACGAAATAGCGACTCTCTCGCCTAAACAGAGTTCAAACTGCTTGATAGTAGTGATCTTTCTCTCAATGCCGGGAGTCCCGACCTCAAGTCTATAATCCCCTGAGAGAGGTGGTGTAACATCTAAAAGTGGAGATATTAGATGCGTGAGGTTAACACACTCATCAAGACTCACCCCTTTTCTTTTACCATCTTCTATATCGTTTGAGACAACGCTTACTCTATAGATGGTATCGCTACCGTCATTTACTACTGCGATCTCATAAAGCTCTAAATCTACCGATTTTACAAACGACTCTATATCTTTTTCTAAACTCATAAATCTACCCGCTTAATCTTTGGCTATTTTCTTAAATAGCTCTTCAATATTCTGAACTTTTTTGAGCTGTTCATCAAACTCGAACGTAAGCTTTGGAGAGCGGAACCATCCCTGATCTTTCATACAAAATGTCTCAATAATAGGTCTTGCTTTTTTTAAAAGCTTTAAAAATTCGCTCTTCTTCTGCTCGCTGAAAGATGCAGGATCAATATAGACCTTGGCATCACTTCTTCCGCGTGAACACTTTATATCTATAATATCAAGCTGATGCAGTCTTGCATCGCTTAGAGAGCCTAAAGCTTCGGGAATCAATTCAAGAAGAACCGACTCTGTTCTCTTTAGCTTTATTTCAGCCTCAGTCATAATCTAAACTCCAATCTTAAAAAGCTTGCTTTTATAGTGACACTTTTTGCTCAATTTTTTTGAATGTCTCAATTACGTCGCCGACTATAACATCGTCATAACCCTTGATCATAACACCGCACTCGTAACCGTTACCGATCTCTTCAACGTCATCTTTAAAGCGTTTTAGTGAAGTAAGCTCACCCTCGTGGATTACTACTCCATCACGAATAACACGAACAAGACCGCCGCGTACAAGTTTTCCGTCAACTACGACACATCCTGCAACCATTCCCTTAGGAGATTTAAATGTGTCTCTGACTTCAGCCTGACCAGTATTTTCTTCAGTAAATTTAGGCGACATCATACCCGTTAGCATTCCTGTCATGTCATCTAATAGTTGATAGATGATAGAGTATGTTCTAATGTCAACATTTTTCTGTTTAGCAAGTGCTTTGACGCTGCCTGTAGGGCGAACGTTAAATCCAAGAAGAACACAGTTCTCACTGTTTGCAACAAGCTCAACGTCATTTTCCGTGATTCCGCCAACACCTGATGAGATAATATTTACTTTAACTTCATCATTTCTAAGTTCGCTAAGTGAGCTTCTAATAGCCTCAAGTGAACCGTGAACATCTGTTTTAAGAACAACTTTAAGAGATTTCAGTTTGCCCTCTGCGATCATGCTCGTCATATCTTCAAGAGTTGATTTCGTACTGTGAGAAAGCTCTTTATGTCTATCATACTCATGACGTTTTTGTGCATACTCTCTAGCTTCTTTATCGCTGTTCATAGCCATCATAACTTCACCCGAAGATGGAACTTCATTAAGACCTACTACTACCGCAGTATGACTTGGCTTTATCTCTTTTATCTGTTTTTTATGCTCATCTATAAGAGCTTTTACGCGACCGAAAGAGCTGCCGCACACAACATAATCACCTACTCTAAGCGTTCCGTTTTGAACGATTACAGTAGCAACAGGTCCGCGTCCTTTTTCAAGAGAAGACTCAACAACCGCAGCTTTTGCCATAGCATTTTCGTTTGCTTTTAGCTCTAGAACTTCAGCAGTCAGCAGGATATTTTCAAGAAGATCATCTATCCCCATCCCTGTTTTAGCAGACAATGGAATAAACTCTATATCTCCGCCCCAATCAGCAGGGTTAAGACCGCGTTCAGCCATCTGTCCTTTGACCATATCAGGGTTTGCTGTCTCTTTATCCATCTTGTTTAGAGCTACGATCACAGGAGCACCGGACTCTTTTGCAAGTTTTATAACCTCTTCGGTCTGTGGCTTAACACCGTCATCAGCCGCTACAACTATTACGATAATATCCGTAACATCAGTACCTCTTTGACGCATCTGTGAAAATGCTGCGTGTCCCGGAGTATCTATAAACGTGATCGCTTCTCCGTTTTGCTCGATCGTATATGCACCGATATGCTGCGTGATGCCGCCTGCTTCATCTTCAGTCACTTTTGCTTTTCTTATCGCATCTAGAAGTGAAGTTTTACCGTGGTCAACGTGTCCCATAATAGTAATAACAGGAGCTCTTTTTGTTGCATTTTCATCGATCTCCTCTGCCATATCCTCTTCGTAGTTAAACGCATCTTTTGGATCTACGATAGTTACTTCAACACCGAACTCTTCAGAGAGGATCTCGATCTCGTCACTTCCCAAAAAGTCATTTTTAGTCATCATCAACCCAAGGCTAAAGAGAACTTTTATAACATCGGAGATAGGACGGTTTAACTTTTCTGCGAACTCGTAAACACGAATATCTTCAGGGATCTCAACATGTGTGACTACAAGATCTTCAGGTTTGTCTTTTGTATATTTCTTTCTCTTGTCACGAGCAACTTTTCTGCCTCTTGGAGCAGCTTTTTTATTTGCATTTCTTCCTATAGGCTTTGGAGCTTTTGGCTTTCTTGGCTCCTCAGGAATCATATCGCGTCTCTCTGTAGCGTTTAGATCAAGTAAAACTACCTGATCATCCATATCCATGGAGACTTCAGCCAAAGAGCCGCCGAAAATATCTATCTTTACGCCCTGCTCTTGCTTTTTAGCTCCTGCAGCCTGTTTTATCTTTTTCTTTTTAGCCAGCTCTTCTAAAACATCAGCGCTCATCTTACCGTATGTAGAGACTGTTGACTTTGATTTTGACGGTTGTTCGAAATCCTCTTTATCAAAACTCTCTTGAGGCTGTTTTTTCTTTTTAACGATCTTAAGACCAGACTTTTTGATCTGCATCTTTTTAGGCTCCTCAGTTGCTGTTGAGCTCTCAGCTTCCTCTTGAGTATCGTTGCTCTCTTTTATTTGAGGTTTTTCCTCTTTTAGAGCTGTTTTTGTCTCTACTTTTTTCTCATCACTCTCATCTTTTTCTTTAGCGACCTCTTTTTTTGCGCTATCTTCCTGCTTGGCATCAGGTTTTTTATCGTCAGCTTTTGGAGTTTCTTGTTTAGGAGCTTTCTCTTTTTGAGTATCACTGGTTGTTTTAGCAGTTGTTTCAGTCTCTGTCTTTGGTGCCTCTGCAAGCTCGCCGCTCATAATATAGTTCATTAAACTCTCTGCTTCTTGCATTGTAACTGAGCTGTTTGCCGACTTTACGTCAAGACCCATATCTGAGGCTTTTTTAACAACATCTTTTGAAGTTATCCCTAGCTCTTTTGCAACTTCATGTACTCTAACTTTTTCTGTCATCAGTGATGATCTCCTTTAGTGTTTTGGCAAGTTTGTCTCTCTCACCGCTTTTGCATTGCCGCATCAACGCTTTTAATACTTTTTTCTCATCTGCAAGACAAATTTTGCATATATAAAAACTTCTGCCGCTACCTCTAAAAAGACTAAGCTGTGAATCTATGCACTGAAGTCTTATAAGATTGTTTTGCGCGTCTCTCTGCCTGCAAGAGATACACATCCTAAGAGGCTGGTTTAATTTTTTCGCCATTATATCCAAAACTTCCTTGATTTACTAAGAAGATATCAATTAACCTATTTTTCTACTATAAGTCCGTCGTTATCAAAATCCAGTATCTTTACCACAAATTCCGGAAATTTTTGGCTCAGCTTATTTGCGATTGCTACAGAATCTTCATCATATACCATTGAGAAAAATGTTGAACCGCTCCCCGAGAGAGTGCTCATAAGCGCACCGCTCTCATATGCGGTCTTTTGGACTCCGAATAGTTCAGGCAGTGTTTTCATTCTCGCCTTTTGGTGAAATCTGTCCTGCGAAGCAAGTTTTAAGATCTCCCAATCTTCGTTAAAAAAAGCCGCAACGCTAAGCGCAGTGTGTGAGAGATTGTAAATAGCGTTCTCTTTGGAGTATGATTTTGGCAGAAGCGTTCTTGCTCTTGCGGTGTTCATCTGCTTGTTGGGGATTACCACAACCGCTTTAATATAATCGGGAAGATGTTTTTTTTGCGAAAAAACCTTTCCCTTCTCTACGGTCGCAGCATTAAAACCGCCCATTACAGCAGGAGTTATATTGTCAGGATGGGACTCATAGACCAGAGCGTGGTTTAGTATTCTTCTTTTTGAGACGTTTATACCCGCTGCTTCATGCGCGCTTGCAATTGCACTAACTATTACGGCAGAAGAGCTGCCCAGACCTCTAGACATAGGTATCTGGTTGTAAAACGTAAACTTAAAGTTTTGTCGCTTTTTGGTAAGCCTGTTGTAGTGTTCATTAAAGATGCTGACAAAAAGATTGTTGCCCTTTAGCTTAGGATTGTTCTCCCCCTCGCCCTTTATGCTGACACTGAAAAACTTTGATGGATGAAACTCAACTACATTTCGTAGATCAACTGCTAAACCTAAAGAGTCAAATCCAGGTCCGAGGTTTGCGCTTGTTGCCGGTACACTTACTGTCACTTTTTTCCTATCCAACTGCCCCTATAGCGTAAAGAGGAGATGCAGCTGTACTAAACTCATTATACTCAAGCACATCCGGAAGCAAAAAACTCGCTTCGGGTACCGTTTCTAGTTTTTGGGTTTTTATTTCTGATGAAATTTTAACAAAATATAGCTTTCCAATCGCTTTGATTGGTTGATTTTTATTAAAATAAAACGCATCTGTTGCAAAAAGAGGTATATTTTTTAGAATGCTCATCGATCTTAGAAAAATATATGCGATTTTTATTGCCATAAAACTGCCCGGCCCGTTTGCATAATAGAGTCCTTTAACGGAGTACTCTTTTAACAGCTCATCAAATATCTTCGGCAGAACTTCAGAGCTTTTTTCTTCACTAACTACTCTTCTAATAATCTTCCCATCTTCATATATGCCGATTTGTATCGGCGAAGAGAGAGTTACAAAAACAAGATCGACGCTCTTAGGCATACGCTTTTTCAAGCTCCATAGTTTTTTCGCCTACCAGCTCTACTATCTCATAATTTTGCGCATCTTTTAGAAGTTCAAGGGTCAGTTTATGATTAAGGTCATGACTCCCCGCCATCGCCTCGTAGTTGCCTACAAAGTTCATACCGATCAGAGCCATATCTCCGATCGCATCGAGTATCTTATGTCTTACAAACTCATCGGGAAATCTAAGCCCCTCAGGATTTAGCACCTTTTTCTCATCAAGCACGACCGCATTCTCTAAAGAACCGCCGAGTGCCAGACCTTTTGAGCGCAGATACTGAACCTCATGCAAGAAACCAAAGGTTCTGGCACGTGAGATCTCATCTTTGTAGTTCTGCTTTGTAAAGTTTAAGACATACTCCTGTTTCTGAATAACAGGATGAGGAAATTTGATGGTAAAGCCATACTGAAGATCAGGAGAAGGAGAGAGTTTTACATACTTCTCCCCCTCTTGAACGACTACCTCTTTTTTAATTCTCATCACTTTTTTTGGAACATCTAACTGCGCTATGCCCGCTTCATCCAAAAGCATACAAAAACTTGCACTACTGCCGTCCATTACGGGAATCTCGTCAGCGTCTACTATAATTCTGAGATTATCAATTCCGTAAGCGTAAATAGCAGAGAGCATATGCTCTATAGTGGAGATGACATAGCCGTCTTTTCCGATAACGGTAGCCATTTTTGTATCAACAACATTCTCAGGAATAAGAGGGATCGCCACATCTACGTCACTTCGATAAAATATCAAACCGCTGTTTGACTCTAAAGGCTCCAATCTTAACTTGACTGCAGAGCCTTTGTGAAGACCAATTCCGACAAGCTCAACACTCTTTTTTATAGTTGTTTGATACATCTTTTATCCCTATCTCTTACTTTAAAGCAAATTGTACACTAAATTTACTTTCTATCAATAATGCTCTTTGCGTTATCAATAACGTCGTTTATATTTAATTTTATCCATGTAGTGTCCATCCACTCTGCCGGACGCACCTCAATTCCCTGAATTAAAATCCCGAAATGGAGATGATCTCCCATTGCATAACCGCTTTTTCCGGTGTTAGCTATATGAGCGCCGCCTTTTACTTTGTCATCTATATTGACATTAACACTTGAGCAGTGTCCATAAAGTGTATAAAGCCCCAATCCGTGGGAGATTATAGGCATATTGCCATAAAGTCCGTTAAATCCTGTAAAAACTACTTCTCCACCGTTTTGCGGTTTGATCTCTGCCATTGCGTTGCTGGCCAAATCAAGACCCAGATGGTATGCCTCACTGATTTTTTTATTTTCATAAAAGTAGAATCTATGATCTCCAAAATAGGCGACAACTGCACCGTTTTTCAGAGGATACATCTTAGTGACCTTAAAATCATCTATCATCTCGTCGGATACTTTTGAAGTTATCTCATGGATCAACTCTTCGTTTTTTGCTCTTACGTCTTCGTTTATTATCTTAAACTGCTCTATTGAGTCTGTAACGCCTTGTGTTTCAGCAAACTCTTCGGCAAGCTCTGCGATTTTTCCCTTTAAAAAATTGTCGCTTATCTTTATGTTTGAGACTCTGTAACTCGCATCTTTGAGATAGAGAGGCACATCGGCTCGTGAGATGTTATCAGCCTTGTCCTTTGCCATAATTGTAGCTTTAAAGGTTGACTCAGTCACAGGCCAAGCCAGAAGCGAGATGTAGTACCCATCTTTGTAAAAAGGCTGAACTTTAAACTGCTTGTCAAAGTTTGTCTGAATATAGAGCTCTTTTAGATTTTCATCCTCTGCTTTAAAAACTACAAGTGCCGCACCGCCCTTTTTAATCTTATATGAGTTTGCGATAGTGCCTAAAAGAGGTCTTTTTTTATCTATTTTTAGCTTAAACTCATTTTGGGCAACGTTTCCGTTTAAAAAATTCCACTTGCTTGAATCTTGTGCCTCGACAACTATTTTGATCTCTTTTTCGCTCATAGCATAAGCACTTTTAGGAGGCTCTACACTAATATTTAGAGACTCTTTTGGAGTTAAAAACTGTTCATGATAAAGAAGCGTCTCTTCCGACTTTGTTACCAGTGTTACTTTATACGATTTTAGACCGCTGCTGTCATTAATAGTTAACTCAAGCGGATTTTTCAGGTTCCAGTACCCGTTGTTTTTCATAGAGATCACAGGTGACTCTCTCTCAAACATCGCCGAATTGTAAACGTATAAACCAACACCTATCACTACTGCTGCTATTGTTAGCAGCAGTGCCGAAGATCCTTTTTCTCTTCCTCTTCTCAAACTATAACTCCTTTTTTATCAAATCTAATACTCTGTTTTTTGCTTCATCTAAAGAGAGCTTCTCATAAATCTCAAAGCCGGCTCTGCTAAAATGTCCGCCGCCTCCAAAAAGAGTGGCAATCTTACCTACATCTACGGTAGATGAGGAGCGAAGAGAGCACTTTATTCCTAAATCTCTCTGTTCTCTAAGCAGCACGGCAACCTCAACGTGAGGAAGATACAAAGACTCCTCCAGCGGTGCTTCACAATCCTCTGCAACTGCACCGCTCATCGCCATATCTTCGCGGCTAAGACAAAAAACGGATACTTTTGCACTCTCTTCTAAGAGCATATTTTTATACATAACCGACTTTAATCTAAAAGCCGCAAGTGAGACACTTTTGGCAATTTTTTTATTACATAATTTAAAATCAGCACCATGCTCGATCAACTCCACAACCGTAGCAAATGTCGTGCCATCGACCTCTTGAGACAAAAAAGCACCTGAGTCATCCAGAAGACCTGCATAGATAGCGGTTGCCATTTTTGGGTTTATCTTTACACCATTTTTTTTAAAAAGATCATATAAAAGTTCGGTCGTACTTATAAAGTCAGGTTCTACAAAATTGAGATCGCCGTAGTTTGTGTTAGTAATGTGATGATCTATATTGATCAGATCACACTCGATCTCAACTCCAAGACGCTTCTTGTCGGCACAATCAAACGCAATTGCCAGATCTGCAGATGCGGGAAACCTGCTTTTTATCTTTTCAAACCATGGCAAAAAAGATAATTTTTGATCTATCTCACTACTCTTGCAAAACCATGATACTTTTTTATGCTTTTGAAGCAACATGGTATACATGGCACTCGCACTTCCCAGAGAATCTGCATCAGGGTTGATATGTGAGATAAGAACGATATGCTCGGCCTTTTCAATTTTTGCTAAAATTTTACTCAATTTTTATATCTTTTTGGGAATTGTATACTACTTCTTATTCATTTTGTAAACGTATGCCAACACTTCGGCAACGGCGGCAAATAGTTCACTCGGTATTGGTCTGTCCAGATCCACCTGTGCATAAAGGCTTCTTGCCAAAGGAGGATTTTGAACTATATGGACGTTGTTTTCTCTAGCTATTTTTTTAATCTGCAATGCTATATTGTCCATTCCTTTTGCCACGACTATAGGCGCATGCGACTTCTGCTCATCATACTTTATGGCAACTGCATAGTGTGTCGGATTTGTTATAACAACATCTGCATGTGGAACTTCAGCCATCATCCTCTTTCTTGATGCCTGCATCTGGATCTGACGGATCTTTGCTTTGATGAGTGGATCTCCATCCATGTTTTTCATCTCATCCTTGACCTCTTGCTTGCTCATCTTCAAACCGTCAAAATACTGCTTTCTTACAATAATGACATCGATTATAGCAAATACAAAAATGATAAAAAGCATTACAAGCGCGATTATCAAAGCCTTGTCTTTAAGCCAGATCATCTGATCCCCCAGCCCGAAAAGTGCAACTGTAGGAAGTTCTACTATAAAGAGAAAGAAAAATACAAAACCAACACCCAAAGTAGTAAAAGATTTAAAGGTAATCTTGATGCCTTCAATAATTTTTTTCATAGAAAATAGATTTTTTGTCCCTTTTATAGGATCTATTTTTTTTAGATCAGGCACGATCGCTTTTGTAGTAAAGAGAAAACCAAACTGGGCAATTGCCGCTACAACACCGGTAATAGCGACAGCAATTGTAAGAGGCATCACGATAAGAAGAAACTCTTTTATGGTCACAATAGCAATATCTACCATCATTGCCCTATCAAGCGGCATCCCTAAAAGAGAGAAGTAGTATTTTGAGAGGGCAAGCATATGGTCACTCATATATGGAAAAAGAAGTAAAAAAGCAAGTATTGCAATAAAGAGGGTCATCACCCCCGATGCATCTTGAGACTTTGGAACATTCCCCTCTTTTCGGGCATCCTCTATCTTCTTGGCGGTGGGTTCTTCGGTTTTTTCCTGATCATCAGCCATGAATTAATTTTTTAATCCATTTTCATTGATAGATCGATCCAGTTTGCTTGGTGGATAAGCGAACCGCTGCTGATTGCATCAACGCCTGTTTTGGCGTAAGACTCTATGGTTTGCAGAGATATATTTCCGCTTGCTTCCAGAAGTATATGCGAAAAATTATCATCTCTGTATTTTACGACCTCGCGTATCTGATCAGGGGTCATATTGTCGCACATTACAATATCAGCACCAGCTTCAAAAGCCTCTTTTGCCATCTCAAAACTCTCCGCTTCAACCTCTATCTTTGCAGTAAAAGGGATCTTGTTTCTGGCTTTTTTAATGTAGAGCTTTAGATCTTCGATCGTTTTTAGATGGGTGTCTTTTATCATAAGCGAGTCATCAAGCCCCATTCTGTGGTTTACAGCTCCGCCGCAGCGAGTTGCATACTTCTCAAAAACTCTAAGCAGAGGTCTAGTTTTTCTTGTGTCAAGAAGTTTTACTCCATAAGGTTCGACTATCTGGGCATATTTTTTTGTCAGAGTAGCGATCGAGCTTGCGTGAAGAAGCATATTTAAAAGTGTTCTCTCTATTCTAAGCAGGACATGTGAAGTACCGCTTATGTTTGCAAGAGTGTCGCCTTTTGAGAAACTCTCGCCGTCATGGACATTCCAGTTTATTTCAAAATCTTCAAGTTTAGCCAGAGTATTTATATACTCAACACCGGCTGTCACCCCGTCACTTTTTGCAATGATCCTTGCCGTAGCAGCAACACTAGGTTCAACCAAAGCATAAAGGTCTCCGCGTCCAACATCCTGCTCAAGCGTTGCTTTTACAAACTCTTCCATCATAGTGCCAACATTCTCTCTAGAGCTATCTTTGCCCATTTTTGCGTCTCTTCATCAACATGAATCTCGTTGAGCGGAGCACCTTCATCAATTGATTTTAGTATGTCGTAAAGGTCCTGCAGAGTTGTCTCGTTCATGGTCGGACACTCAGGCTTTGTAGATGAGAGCACATAAGTATTTTTAGGACGAAGGCGGTTAACTAGGTTAAACTCCGTTCCAACCGCTACCTTTTGCTCTTCTGGAAGCTCTTTTATATATTTTATGATCTGTGAAGTCGAGCCAACAAAATCGGCCGCATCACAGATAGCAGGATCACACTCGGGATGAACTACTATCAAAATACCCGGATATTTTTTACGGTAAAAGTTGATGTCATCCACGCTAAAGAGCTGATGCACGGAACAAAAGCCGTTAAAACAGATAATGTCCGATTCAGCAGGGTTACTCCCGTCTCCGATAACGCAGGATTTAAGTCCCATCTGATTTGCAATATTTTGCCCAAGACATCTGTCGGGCACAAAAAGTATCTTTTTACCCTCTTCAAGCGCTTTTGTTATGATTTTTTTAGCATTTGAGCTTGTACAGACCATTCCGCCCATCTGTGCAACTTTTGCCTTTACTTCGGCATTTGAGTTTATATAGGTTATTGGCAGTATGTTTTCGTTTGGTATTCCCGCTTCGTTGAGTGTTTTTACCGAAGCGTCAAACTGCATGCCATCAATCATCGTAGCCATGGCACAACATGCCGCCTTTGGCATAACGACTCTTTTGTTAGGAGATAGTACTTTTACGCTCTGCCCCATAAATCCGACACCGCAAAATACGACATAATCAGACTTATCCTCTTTTGTCTTTATTGCAAGCTCTAGAGAGTCCCCAGTGATATCACCCATCTCAAAAACTTCATCTCTTTGGTAGAAGTGCGCAACAACCGTTACGCTTAGCTTCTTTTTATACTCATTTATCTTCTCTCTTAGCTCTTCATTAGTAAGTTTCAAAAAAAATCCTCATACTTATATAGTTGCGCCATTATAGCAAAAATATTATTTGGCATATTAAATTTATATGCTTGTAATCATAAACAAAGTAAAATGGCATAAATATTCAGGGCACTTCTGAAAATCCTATAAATTAAAGGATTTTTCAGAAGTGCCCACAACAAGGTCTTAAATGGATTTTTTATTTAACACAAACGCTCAGTTTTTTATAGCTGCTTATCTGGTCGGCGGCATACCCTTTGGTCTGCTTTTAGCAAAGAAATTTGCAGGCGTAGATGTAAAAGCAAGCGGTTCGGGCAGTATCGGTGCAACGAATGTTTTAAGGGTCGTTAAAGAGAGAGACCCCTCTTTGGCAAAGAAACTAGGAGCTGCAACACTGGCTCTTGATGCCATCAAAGGCGTTTTGGTTCTTCTTGTTGCCTACTTTGCAGGAGTCAGCGAAGCGACACTCTGGGGCATAGCAGTACTATCAGTTATCGGTCACTGCTTCTCTCCTTATCTTGGTTTTGAGGGTGGAAAAGGCGTGGCAACTGGTATGGGTGTTATGATGTTTATGCTTCCGTACGAGACTATTATCGCTCTTATTGTCTGGGCGCTTGGTGCAAAATTTATACGTATCTCTTCGCTATCTTCGCTCACGGCACTCACAGCACTGATAGTTGCCAGCTTTATTATCCATCCTGAGATGGCGCACGCACCTGTTCTGATAATCGGTTTTATACTTTTTTATAAACATATTCCAAATATTATCCGTCTACTTAAAGGCGAAGAAAAAAGAGTTGTATGACGATTCATATTGAGGATCTAAAATTTCAATCAATAATCGGAATTTTAGATTTTGAGAGAGTTAAACCTCAGGATGTTATAGTAAATGCCGAGATAGAGTATGATGATACTGAGGGCTTTGTAAACTATGCAGATATTGCGAATATTATAAAGAAAACAGTTATAAAAGGTGAATTTCTACTCATTGAAGATGCTTTGAAAGAGATAAATTTAAAGTTAATTAAAGAATACAAAGCGATAAAAAGCATCAATTTAAAGATAACAAAACCATCGATTCTGCCCGACTGCAAGGTGAGTGTAAGCGATTATTTCAAATCCCAATCTTAATTATAAGTTAAAGTTTTATTAAAAAAAAATTAAAAACTCCTTTAAATTAACCTAAAATTATGATATCATTCCGCCAAAATATTCACATATAGGACAAAACTTATGCGCATTCTAATTATAGAAGATGAAGTCACACTGAACAAAATGCTTGCAGAGGGGTTAAAAGAATTTGGTTACCAAAGCGACGTTGTTGAGACTCTTAAAGATGGAGAGTACTATCTAGATATTCGTAATTACGACCTGGTATTGATGGACTGGATGCTTCCTGACGGAAACAGCGTTGACATCATCGGCGATATTAAAACAAAAACTCCAAAGACTGTTGTAGTAGTTTTATCTGCAAGAGATGACAATGAGAGTGAGATAGAAGCTCTAAGAAGCGGTGCTGATGACTATATCAGAAAGCCGTTTGATTTTGACGTTCTGGTCGCTCGTCTTGATGCACGTCTTCGTTTTGGAGGCAGCAATATTATCGAGATTGAAGACCTGATTATCAATCCTGAAGAAGAAAAAATCACGTACAAAGAGATTGATATAGAACTAAAAGGCAAACCTTTTGAAGTTCTTACTCACCTAGCGCGTCACCGTGACCAGATCGTCTCTAAAGAGCAACTGCTTGATGCTATCTGGGAAGAGCCGGAACTCGTTACTCCAAACGTGATCGAGGTTGCTATCAACCAGATCAGACAAAAGATGGACAAACCTTTAAACATAACTACTATTGAAACTGTTCGCCGCCGCGGATATCGTTTCTGCTTTCCAAAAGAGATAAACTAACCTATATATTTTCAAACGTAAAAAGAGGAAACTCTTTTTACAAAATTCTAAAGCTCTAAATCCCTCTTCAAAACTCTGCAAACTTCTCTTTTAAAGCTAAATTGGCTACAATTACAAACTTTTATTTATGGCTGCAGGTAAAGATATGTTCTCAAAAAGAAGTATAAGACAAAGTTTTTTAATTCAACTCATAATCTCTTCAGCTTCTCTCATAATCATTTTCTCATCGATCTTATATTTTTATATTGAGAGCTCAATTCTTGAAGAGAAGTACCAAGAGCTTCTTGTATATGCAAAAAACATCTCAAGCAACCAATCTATATATGGTCCTGAAGTTCCCTCTCCAGAGGCATTTTTAGGTCTTAATATAGAAGTCATATATCTTAAGCAGTCTCTGCTGGATATTGACTTTTTTGAAACTACAAAAGATAACAAATCACTTCTTGTCCTTATGCATCCTTTTGATCTAGATGAACTCAGCTACATAAAGATCACCAAAGATATAACCACGACAAGAGCACTATTGGACAAGATCCTCAACTATCTTTTTATTATTAATATAGCCGGCTTTTTATTAGTCGTTATTTATGCTATCGCTCTTTCTAAAATGCTTGTCACGCCTGTTAAGACACTAAGCAACAAGCTCTCAAATATGAATGAACATCTTATGCGTCCGATCAAAACCGAAGAGCTTCCTGAAGAGTTTGAGCCTCTTGGCGAAACCATAAACCATCTTATCTCTAGAATACAAAACTTTGTAAAGTATCAAAAAGAGCTCTTTATCGGAACTGCCCATGAGTTAAAAACCCCTCTTGCGGTAATCAAACTAAAAAATCAGGTCACTCTGATAAAAAAACGCTCTATAGAAGAGTATATAGACGCCATTAAAGTAACAAATAAAACTGTTGATGAGATGAACATCATAGTCTCAAACATACTAAATATAGGTAGGCAGGAGGGGGCTCAGCTTGAAAAACCTCAAGAGGTTAACGTGATACAGATACTTAAACAAAAAGCTGACGACTTTGAACTTCTTGCAGCGAATGAGGGCAAAACACTCCATATGCACTTTGAACCTAACGGTTTTTCGGCAATTCTTCAAGTAGGACTTCTTAACCAGATAGTGCAGAACTTTCTTCAAAATGCTCTGAAATTCACTCCAAAAGATAAGAACGTAACCCTGAGAAGCTCTCTTAACAGCTACGGCCTGCTAATTGAGGTCATAGATGAAGGATGCGGGATAGACGAGAGTTCAGACCTCTTCGCACCGTTTAAAAGAGAAGGCAACAAATCAGGCGTAGGTCTGGGGCTATTTTTGGCAAAGAGCGCTGCAGATGCGCTTGGTGCGAAGATCAGCATAAAAAACAGAACCGATGGCGTAAGCGGAACGGTAGCCTCCCTAAACCTTAGCTCAAAGCTCTCCTGTATTCTTCCAGTTTAAATAATAAATCCATTTAAAAAAATTTAAAGCTTTATTCTGCTATAAATCGGGCACATGAAAATATATTATTTTAAATATATTTCAATTTGGATTACAACTATAAGGTATTTTAATGGCTTTAATAATAAATGATGAGTGTATTGCGTGTGATGCGTGTCGTGAAGAGTGTCCTACCGTAGCTATTGAAGAGGGAGATCCGATATACTTCATCGATCCTGATCGTTGTACCGAGTGTGTAGGCGTATATGATGAGCCTGCATGTATATCTGTATGTCCTGTTGACTGTATTATTCCTGATAAAGACAACGTAGAGTCCATTGCAGAACTTCAGTTTAAATATAAAAATATTTTAGCAGAAGAGTAGAGGTTTGGCAAAACGCGTAGCAGTCATAGATATAGGTTCTAACTCTGTTAGAATGGTTATCTATGAAAAAACTTCTCGTTTTGCGTTTCACATACTCCATGAGGCAAAAAGTAGGGTAAGAATATCCGAAAACGCCTATCAAAATGGCGGGAATCTACAAGAGATTCCCATGCAAAGAGCCTTTGATGCTCTTAGCGACTTTCTATCTATCGTCTCCTCATTCAAAGCAAGAAAAACACTCTGTATTGCAACCTCTGCACTTAGAGATGCTCCAAATAAAAAAGATTTTATTAACAGAATCAGAAACTCCCTTGGTCTAAATATAAAGGTCATTGACGGAGAGAAAGAAGCATATCTTGGAGCTGTTGCATGTATAAACCTTCTGCCGCAGCAAAAAGATGCACTAAGCATCGACATAGGCGGCGGCTCTACTGAGTTCTCACTTATAGACGGGCAGAAAATGAGCTCGAATATCTCGGTTAATCTTGGAACCGTAAGACTTAAAGAGCTCTTTTTTGACAAAGGCGACATAGACGGTGCTAAAAAATATATAGATTCTCAACTGCAACAGCTTGATGGGACAAATATATCTACCGTGATCGGCATCGGCGGAACATTTAGAGCAATATCAAATGGCATATTGAGCAAAAGCGGCTACCCGATAGACAAACTTCATGCTTATGAACCAAACTATGAAGAGTTTGAAAAAGTACTTGAAAAAATTGTCAAATCAGATGAAGATGAGCTCAAAGATCTTGGGATTAAAAGCAGTAGATTCGATGTCATAAAACCGGGTGCGCTTATTCTTTTGAGGGTATTTAAAAAGTTTAATATCCAAAAGCTTGTAACAAGCGGTGCAGGAGTGAGAGAGGGTCTCTTTTTGACAGATCTGCTTAGAAACTCAAACGATAGATTTCCTGCAAACTACAACACTTCCGTAAGATATATTCTAGATGCTCATATTGACAACCATGAATATGCAAATCAGCTCAGCAAAGTCTCTAAAATGCTCTTTGACCTGACACATAAAGAGCTTGGCATAGAAGAGAGATACCGTTATGAACTCTCAGTTGCCGCAAAGCTCTGCATGAGCGGAAACAATATCCACTACTATTCGCACAATAAGAACAGCTACAACCTTATAAAAGATGCTCTGGAGTTTGGATTTACCCATAAGCAGATAATCTTGATAGCAACACTAACAAGATATGCGAAAAGAAAACTCCCTTCACAATCTCATATACAGAAGTTTAAAGAGCTTCTGCCGGACTCTGAGCAGTTGGAGGCTCTAAGCTTTCTTCTCTCTTTGGCTGTGGCACTTTTAGGCCACTACCCTCGAAATATAGATTTCACACTCAGCTTTGAAGACTCAGAACTTAAAATTCACTCCAAGAACAGTCTCTATCTTGCAAAAGAGAGCATCAAAAAACTAGATATGATGCCAAAGAATAGCATTAATATCTCGTTTTATTAACCTTAAAATCTCTGTCCCATAGTAAACTCAAATACGGCAGTCTTGTCACCCTCTTCTTCTCCTAGAGGCTTTGAGAACATCAACTGGATAGGTCCAACAGGTGAGAACCACTCAAGCCCTGCACCAAAACCGCCGCGTGAGATATTGTTTGAGAGATAATCAGAACTGCCTGCATCACTCACAAGCGCACTTCCTGAAGCACCTATATAACCCCAGTCAAGATATGTCACTAAACGCATCTTAGCCTTTGGTACAAGAGGAAAACTAAGCTCAAAACTGTTAGATGCAGTGTATTCGCCTCCGACTCTTCTATCGTCTGTTTCGTTTGGATCCGTATTTACGATCGTTGGTGAAAGTGAGTATGACTCATATCCTCTAACACTACCTATACCACCCATGTAGAATCTCTCGGCAATCGGTAAAAAGCCAATCTCTTTTACATAATAAAATCTTGCCTTATATCTTGCTACTACATCAAATCCAAACCAATCTTCAAGTCCTTTATATGCGCTGAAGTTCGTTCTGCTTTTGAAAAAATCCGCATCTGCTCCCAGACCTGCATACTCTACACTTTGAGAGAACATAAAACCGTTTCTTGGAAGATAGAAGTCATCAGTATTATCAAACTTCGCACTGAGTGTGACCGAACTTTTTGAGTAATCTTCAAAATAGAAGGTATCAAGAGTAGTATTTGTATCATCAAACTCATAACTGTTTGCCGAATAGCCATACCCTACGTGTCCGCTGATATATCTTGTAAATCTATGTCCGACTCCTGCCGTAAATCCGTCAGACATAACGGTATAGTCGTTATACTCGTAGTCAGAGGTATACAAAGAGAAGTTACCGCTGAAATCGCTGTCATTTAATCTAGGGTTAGACATACTAAAAGAGTAGTTTGATGTCAAAGATGAGCGCTCTGCTTTAACACCTACGTTTATGCCTGAGCCCCAGACATTTCTGTCATCTACCGCTACGCTCACAAGAAGACCGCCATAACTTCCGTACCCGCCTCCGAGCTGGATATTACCTGTTGGAGCCTCTTTTACTTTAACTACCAGATCCATCGTATGATTGTCTACTCTTTTCTCTTCTATGGTATTTCCGTCAAAAAAACCAAGACGACCGAGTGCGTTTCTAGAGTCGGAGAGATCTGTGAGCGAGTACATATCTCCAGGTCCCAGATAGAGCTCTCTTCTTATGATCCTGTCAAGCGTTCTGCTGTTTCCTGAGATTATGACGTTTCTTATTTTGACTTTCTCTCCCGGCATGATCTTAAAGACAACCTCAACTTCTCTCTTCTCTTTATCTTTTTTAAGATCGGGAACTATCTGAACAAAAGCGTAGCTCTGGTCTGCGATAAGGGTCTTTATTCTTTGAGAGTCGTTACGGAAGGTCTCAACGTTAAAAGGCTCGCCGATCTCAAGCTTTATAAGTTCTCTTATCTTCTCCTCTTCTATTACGTGTTTTTGCTGATCTATCGTGATCGCGCTAATGTTATATACCTCACCCTCGCTTACCTGATAGCTTATCTCCGCCGTATAGTTGTCAAAATTTACTTTTGCAAACGGCTCTTTTACATCAATATCCAAGTAACCGTGCTGCATATATAGGTCGCGGATTCTAAGAGGATCGTAAGCCAGATCGTTAACGCGCATCTTGCCGTCATTTCTTCCCCAGAACCAACCCATAAACTCTCTCTCTTTATTAGCGATCATATCGTCAAAATCATCGCTCTCAAGTCCAGATACTCCGCTGTAGAGAAGCTCTTCGATAACTATCTCTTCGCCTTCGTTGACCAAGAACGTGATCTTATAACTTCCATTTTCCAGAAGCTCTTTTTGAATCTCCACGACACTGTCGATCTTGCCGTCTTGATTTATCATATCTATGATTCTTTTTTTTGCCGCTTCGAGCTTTTTCTCATCATAAAGCGAGCCGACCTTTATCTGAATAACGCTCTCTTTTATCTCGCTGTCATTCTCTTTCCAGCCCTTCAGCTCTATGTTCGATATAAGAGGTTTCTCTTTAAAGTGAAATGTTAAAACGCCCTCTTCATCTACCGTGGTCCAGATATCTTCAAAGTACCCCTGCTTGTAGTATGCCTTGATAGATTCGTCAAGCATCTTCTCATCGACGCTCTCACCTACCTCAAACTTTAGCATTCTAAGTGCTACGGACTCTGACATGTTGACCATGCCATCATATTTAATTGATTTTATCGTGTAAGCAAAGGAGTTTACCGCCAGCAAGATGACAAAGAGTGCTAAAATTTTTCTCATTAAGTTTCCATCAGTTGTAAAATAAGAGGAGATTTTACCTTTTATGAGGTTAATATTAAGTAAACTTTGTATAATTTGAGAAATTTAAAATAAAGAATAGATATGAAAGTTGCAATTGTAGGACTTGGACTCATGGGCGGCTCTTTAGCTTTGAGTCTTAAAAAACTGGATTTTATTGAGAGTATCGTGGGGAGCGATCACAATAAAATCCACCAGCAAGAGGCTATTATGCTTGGTCTTGTTGATGAAATAGTAGAATTTGAAGACGTAAAAAATTATGATGTTATTTTTCTGGCAATTCCGGTAGATGGCATCATAAGAGCACTAGAGAGCCTTACAGATATAAAGAAGAGCACGACGGTTATTGACCTTGGAAGTACCAAAACAAAGATCATCGCCTCTATTCCACCGAGTATTAGAGAAAATTTTGTAGCCGCTCACCCGATGACGGGAACGGAGAACTTCGGTCCGAGTGCCGCGATTGAGAACCTATACAAAGATAAAGCCGTAGTACTGTGTGATATAGAGCGCAGCGGAGAACTTCAAGCCGACATTGCCAAAAAGATATTTAGCTCACTTGAGATGAAAAAGTACTTTATGTCGGCAAAGAGCCATGACCGTCATGCCGCATTTATCTCTCATATGCCTCATGCCATCTCATACTCACTGGCTAACACGGTTATGAACCAAGAGAACAAGCACAACATCCTTGCACTTGCTGCTGGTGGTTTTCGTTCAATGAGCCGTTTGGCAAAGAGTTCTGCAAATATGTGGGAAGATATTTTCAGACAAAACAGAGAAAACCTGCTCGAAGCGATAGAGCTTTTTGAAAACGAGCTAACCATCTTAAAGGGGCATATACAAAACGAAGAGTGGGAAGAGGTTCATAAAAATATAGAAGCCGGAAACAGGCTTCACGATATTTTAGATTAGTTAACCCCATACCTCTTTAAGAGCTCTTTTAGGGCTTTTTTATCTATTTCTGTCTTCTCGTTTAAGTAGATATTCTTCTCCAATATCTCTACCATCTTGGCAACCTCTTTGTCATCTTTAAAAGGCAGAAGTTTTGTCAGAAGGATCTTTGGATCTTTTATAGAGCCCTCTTTTGCTCTTTTTTCAAAACTGAAATTCGGTCTATAAAGCATAATAGCAATGCCAGCCGCCACTCCGCCTATAAAGATAATTATAAGGGTAAGCATGTCGTACTCTTTACTTACAGATGCTCCCTGAGTCTGCCCAACAGAAGCTCTCTCCTCTTTTTTGATGACAAGCTCCTCTCTTGAGAGCTCATTTGTGACATCTATCTTTATCTCTTTTGTAGAGAGCTCTTTTACCTCTTTTGTCTCAGGATCAAAATAGCGCAGCGAAAAAGAGGGAATGGTAAAATCCCTATCTGAGACAAAAGCTATCTTTTGGGTAAGCTTATTGCCCTCTACAGAGATCTTCTCATCAAATACTGCCACATCATCCATAGCAGGCTTAAAGCTTTTGATGTCCTCAAAGTTGCCATCCCCGCTGAGAGTTATAGTTATGTTTACCGCTTCGTTCGCTTTGATCTCTCTCTTGTCTGCAACCGCCTCTATGGCAAAATCTCCAACCAAGGTAACTCCAGATGGAAGCGGTTTTACATCAAAGCTAAGCTCGTTTGAAAAGTATGTTTTCCACTTTATTGTAGGTATCCAATCTCCCCAGTTGCTCGCTCTTGAACCTCTTGAGGCTATTCTCATCTGCGCCTGCGGGATTTTCAGCTCCCCTGCTCTTTGAGGAGCCAGAGAGTAGACTATCTCGGTAATTGTATATTTTGAATCCTGATACCTCTTTGGCTCAGACTCGCTTTTTATCCAAAAACCCTTTAGCTCAGGCGGAGTAAATTCACTGTCAACCGCCTCTGCATCGCTTCTTTGCTTAAATGTGAGCGTCAAGTCAAACGCCTCTCCCACAAAAAGCTCTTTTTTGCTGCTCTCTAGCTTTAAAACAAAGTCCAGATCCTTTGCGCCGCTTACAGGAATTACCTTTACTTCGACGCTGTTACTGGACTCGGTTTTACCGTCAACTTCAACCTCTGTAGGGTCTATCACACAGCTTTTTTGAGGCACGAACCTGTAACTTAGCGTGTAGTTTTTGTTGATCGACCCGTTGGTTATCTGCATACTTGTCTGAGAGCTTGTAGAGATAACGTCACTATCGCACAATCTGCGTATATTTGGTCTTGTTATATCCTCTCCAGAGATACTAAGCGAGTATGTCACCATCTCGCCTAGTTCAACCTCTTTTGGGCTCACTTTTGCGACAACTTGTGCGTATGCACTGCTTAAAGATAGGAGTAGTAAAAATAGTAATTTAGTTATTGTTCTCATAATCTGCCTTTGTTCTCTACCATGGTTTCTCATCTGAATTTTTTTGGGTCTCATCTTCATCGTTTAGTCTATAAAGAAATGTAGCATTGCCGGAGTTAAGCTGCTTTATCCACTTCTGCTCCTCTTCATCGCTCATTGTCTCATTTTGCATCTCCGCCGAGCCGTGCGAGCCGTTCTCATCGTTTTTTTCGTCCTCTTTCATATCTTTTTCTTTACTCTTTTGCTCTGTTTTACTCTCTTCGCTCTCTTTTGTTTCAGACTCTTCCTCTTCAGACTTTTCATCTTTTGACTCTTGCTCTTTATCACCCTTCTCATCTTTTTTGGAGCTATCTTTATCGCCGCTCTCATCAGATTTTGAGTCCTGATTCTTATCGCTTTGCTCCTGTTTCTCTTCTTTGTCTTGCTTCTCTTGCTTATCATCCCCATCTTTTGAGTCGCTCTTTTGCTCCTCTAAAAGCTTGTTGACCTCTTGCAAGTTCTCTCTTGTCTCTTGGTCATCTATTATCTCCAAAGAGCTCTCATACGACTCAATAGCCTTTTGCAGATCGCCCGACTTCGCATAGGCGTTTCCGAGGTTAGAGAGACTCTTCGCTTTTAGCTCATCTTCCTCAAAAGCCGCTTTTTTATACGACTCTATCGCCTCTTTATACTTTTCATCTTTATAGTAGGCATTTGCCGCATTGTAGTAGCTTTGCGGGTTTTGAGAGTTTTGTGCGTGCTCATTGTAGAGGTTTGCCGCCTCAGAGTAACTGCCGCTCTCATAAGCCTCTTTTGCCTTTTTTAGATCCATAAAGTCCAAGACTCCGGCTTCTGCTGAGGGAGTAGTAAAAAAAGCAAAAGAGAGAACAAACAGAGATGCTGCATTTTTAACCCTGCCAAGTGAGCTTGTAGCAATAAGGAGGATAAGGAGCGCAATTGCCAAAGGATAGTAAAAAAGAGGTGTGTGCTTCTGTATCTCTTCGCTTTTTAGCTCCTTCTCCTCGCTTATCTGGGTTATCTCCTTAAACATCCTCTTTATATCATCTGAAGATGTCGTGCTCTGTATATATACACCCCCTGTCTTTGTCGCCAACTCTGCAATATTCTCATTTAGCTTTGAGATGATTATCTCGCCTTTGTGTTTTACAAGAGTTCCGTCAGCTAGCTTTATAGGCGAGCCTTTTTGTGTGGCGATACCCAGTACAAAAACAGTGATATTGTTCTTTTTAGCTCTTTTGATCTCCTGCGAAAAATCATCTTTGTCTCCGCCGTCACTTAGTATGAGAAGATACTTTTTATCCTTATCTTTCTCAGCTTTGCTAACGACATCCAAGACGGAGAGGAAATCTGTTCCCTTCTCTGTTATAGATGACGTATCAAGCTTGCGAAGCAGAAATGCTACGGCGGCGGTGTCAAAACTAAGCGGCGAGACGAGATAGGAGTTTTTTGCAAAAGCCACTATTCCTATGCGCTCATTTGGAGCTTCATCCAAAAGCGTAAGCACTTTTGATTTTGCAGCTTCAAGTCTGTTAGGATAGATGTCGGGTGCGAGCATAGAATCTGATATATCTATGGCTATCATAATGTCTGCGCTCTTTGCTTTTACTTCAATTGTACCCTCTTTTATAGCGGGCTGGGCAAGTGCGACTATCATAAAAAATCCCACGAGAAAAAAGAGCGCATTTCTTGCTTTTAGAGTCAAAGAGTTTGTCTCTGCTCGAAGCCTCTCGATCACATCCGGAGCAAAAAAGGTTGCAAACTGCTCCTTTTGGGTAAGCAGCAATCCAAAGAGAATAAAGAGCGGAGGCAGCATATAGTAGAGAAACTCAGGGTGCAAAAATATCATGCGTAACCCCTTTTGTTTCTAAGATATACATAGAGCATCAGCGAGAGCAGAGAGATAAAAAGAGGGAACTGATAGTAATAGTTTACATTTGTAAAACTCTCTCCCCTTATCTCTGACTTCTCAAGCTTGTCTATCGTTTTGTAGACCTCTTTTAGCTCATTCGCATTCGAAGCTCCAAACGCCACTCCGCCGCTCTCGTTGGCAATGCGCAGCAGTACGTCCTGATTATACTCATGCGGCATTCCTATGCCTATCGGGTAGACCTTGACGCCCTCTTTCTTTGCCATATCTATTGCCACGTCAAGCGGTATCTTGTCGATCTGAGGAGTGGAGTAGCCATCCGTTAGCAATATCGCTATTTTTGTCTTGGAGTCACCCATCTTTAAGAGGTTTACACCCTGCGCCAAAGAAGTATTAAGTGCCGTATATTTTCCAGCCATTCCGATAGAGAGCTGCGAGAGTATCTTGTTCAATATATCCGCATCATACGTAGGAGGCGAGGCAATAAAAGAGAACGCGCCAAATACAACCAGACCTATGTTATCGTTTTGCCTCTCTTTGACAAACTCGCCTACGATCTCTTTGACTACGTCAAACCTTGTCAAGTAGTGGTTTTGGGCATCAAACCCCTCCGCCTGCATGGACTCTGAAGCATCCAGAATAAGAGCTATTTCATACCCCTCTTTTGGCTCGAGTTCATAAGGCTCATCTTTTACGGGCGACATTAGTGCGAGTATCATTCCTGCAATTCCTAGCCACTTTAAAAAGAGAAGTGTTTTTGATGCCGATACGCTACGCTTTAAAAACTCTGCCGTATGTGGAAAGTAGATTGATGGAAGCTTCATCTTGCAAAGAAAAGAGCAGAGAAGAAAAAGAAAAATAAGAGATGCAATTTGTGGAAACTCAAAGTAGATCCCATCAAACATCGATCATCTCCTTGTAAAGCTCTATATAGCCCAAAGTCTCTTGGCTAAACTCCTGCACCTCTTTTTTGTACTTGTACTCCTCAAGGCGGTTTGTGAGGTTTTCATACATCTCTTTGTGTCTTGGACTGTCATCTTTGAACGTAGCTCCCAGTGAGGTAATGAGATATGCGCTCTCTTTTGTATTTTTGAGATCAAGCGAGCTTAGAAGCCTGAAGTTCTCTTTTCGCAGATTAAAGGCATTGCGTTTTTTAAAGTACTTATAGATGAGATAACCGAGTGCCACAACCAAAAGAAGCGCAATAGAGACAATGCCTAAAAAGTAGTAGAGCGAATACTCCTGCACCTCTACAATAGGCTTTATATCATGAAGCGGGATATCATAACTCTGCTCTTGTGCCATTATCTGCCCTCAAAAAGTCTACGAAGCTTTACGCCTGCGATGCTGTCGGTATACACTTTTGTAAATCTGATGCCGTCACGTCTTAGTCTCTCGAAGAGTCTGTGGTCATGTGCCGCTACTTTTTGGCTGTATGTTCTAACACTTGAAGCGTTAAAATCGCCCTCTAAGACCGCGCCGCTCTGGGGGTCGATAAGCGATGCAAATCCCATCTCTGGCGGATTCTCTTCAAGATGGTCTCTCACTATGACAGAGAGCACCTCATGTTTTCTTGCCAGAAGCCTGAAGTCGGGTATTTCAAAGTAGTCGCCGATAATCAAGATAAGCGATTTTCTCTTAAGCCTTTTAAAGAGCGTGTCTGCGATAAACTTGAAATCTACTTTTTTATTGATGGCGTCAAAAGAGAGTATCTCCTCTACGCTTTTTTGCACGGAAGAGAGTTTTTTGCTCGGTTTTGCGTGCGAGACCATCTCATCTGTAAAGATGTAAGAGCTTAGAAGATCACCGTTTTTAAGCGTTGAAAAACCCAAAAGTGCGGCAACTTCGGCGATGGCTTCTTGTTTAAATCTCTTTGAGCCAAAATGCACGCTTCCGTTTAAGACAGAGACCACTACAACGCTGAGCTCTCTCTCTTCGCGAAATATCTTAATAAATGGTTTTTGCATCTTGGCGGTGATATTCCAATCAATATGGCGGATGTCATCACCGGGCATATATTCACGAAGCTCGATAAAGTCATACCCCTCACCCTGAAAGATGGATGGGTTGTTTCCGACCATTTCACTAAAGACCTGACGTCTTGCGCGAACCAATATCTTTTGCAGTTTGCTCATAGTTTATGCCACATCTACGGTATTGCAACTCTTTGAAGAACTTTTTCTATGATCTCATCGGTTGTAACTCCCTCAGCCTCTGCCTCGTATGTTAAAACTATACGGTGGCGCATAAGCTCTTTTGCGATGTAAGCAACATCAACAGGTGTTACGAAATCTTTTCCTCTCATAAATGCCATCGCTTTTACGGCTTTGAACATATCGATGCTTACACGCGGAGACGCACCGAACTGGATAAAATCTTTTATATCGTCAAGTCCGTACTCGTGAGGGTTTCTTGTGGCATTTACAAGCTCGATCATATACTCTTCGACCTGCTCATCCACATGCACGTTTTTTACAGCCGCTTTTAGCGCATCGAGATCTTCATGCGTTATAACGCTCTCTATCGCCTCAAACTTGCCGCTGGAGATTCGTCTTGCGATCTCTAGCTCCTCCTCTTTTGTGTTGTAATCTACAATAAGTTTTAGCATAAATCTGTCTAATTGTGCTTCTGGAAGCTGATAGACACCCTCCTGCTCTACGGGGTTTTGAGTAGCCATAACAAAAAACGGAGGTTCTAGCTTGAATGTAGTATCTCCAAGCGTTACCTGCTTCTCCTGCATAACTTCAAGCAGAGCAGACTGAACTTTTGCAGGAGCACGGTTGATCTCATCCGCCAAAAGCAAGTTTGTAAATATTGGACCTTTTTTTATCTTAAAGCTGTTGTTTTGCGGGTCATATATCTCTGCACCGAGTATATCCGATGGAAGAAGGTCGGGAGTGAACTGTGCACGTTTAAAATCAAGCCCAAGACTTTTTGCAAGCGCATTTACAGTTGTCGTCTTTGCAAGTCCGGGAACACCCTCGATAAGAATATGTCCTTCACACAAAAGAGCAATAAGAAGAGCATCTATCATCTTCTCCTGCCCGACAACCACCTTAGAAACCTCTTTTTTAATCAACTCTATCTTAGAAATCATTTAATTATAAACCTTGTTTTAAAAATTACTCTTTTATTGGCTCAAAGCATAGCAAAACGGCGTTAACTCACGGTAAAAAAAACTAAATTACCATGAAACAGCTTTATTACTTCCTCTCTTTGCGACAATGCGCTCATCTTCCCAATATGCAAGACCCGTTTTTATTTCAGTCAGAGACATCTGAAAATAGTACTCGACTCTTTGTGTCTTAGAGTCAACTTTGATATTTCTTTGAAGTATCTTGCCCGATAAACTAAGATCGGGCGCTATCATGCTCCCTTTGCCAGCAACGCTCTTTTGGTCAAACTCAGCGTTTCCTCTTAGAGTCTCTCTTGCGTGCATCGACATCTCATCTTCTGCACCCTCTAATCCTACTGCGGTAGTGACGACCACTTTGCCGCTTTGAAGCAGACCTACACGGATCTTTTTTATAAGCTGATCGGTATCTATATGCTGCATAGTGTCATTTACAATTCTTGAAACTACAAGAACATAACGATCTCCACTCTTTTTATCCACCGCGCCAGAAGCGAGCAGTGACTCTATCATATCCTGTGCCGCACCTTGAAAATCTCTGTAGTCAAGACCCATTACAGCCTCGCCCTTGTCATTGTCTATATCTATGTTCGTTGTTTTTGTCTCACATCCGCTAAACATGACTCCAAGAGCCGCTAAAATTATTGTCCATCGTATTGTTCTTCGCATATTACTTCCTTTTGTGATTTTATATATAAGCGAAATGTAGTCGCTTTCGTATTTGGCGATGTTGCATTTATCTGAAACGGTTGGTTCGCGTAAGAAGGAACCGTCTGCCATTTTGAGAGTATGCTCTCTATCTTGAAGCCCTCTTTATCAAACCAGATGACCTGATACTCAAGAAGCTGATAGCTATCAGACCTGTTCTCTCCGATAACCTGCGCCTGCATAAAACCGTCAGACTTTTTTCGCCCTTTTATGTCGCTGACTACAATGTCGCTGTTGCCGCAGTTGCTGATGACTTTGACTATTGAGTCGTTCATCTTAGGCTCTTTGGCGCAACCGCCAAAAATTAAAACCAAAAAAGCGATATATCCTATAAATCTCATTAAAACTCCTTAAAACTCAATAACCGTAACACTCGGTCTTGAAGTAGCTGCAGCTATTTTAACATAAACAATAGCGTGTTTTGCACTCTTTGGGATCTCTACATTTATATTGTGAACTCCTGATTTTAGCAAGAGTTTATTACTAGATGGTATTTTAACTCTTGTAACCTGAAAATCTTTTGGCAAAGTATTCCAGCTTCTGGTGTCGGCATGTGTTGTTAAGAGTTGAAACGCCGCCGCAGCAAGTCCCAGATAGGGATTATCTCTCTTTGCTTCATACTGTGCGTAGGTTTTAATTGCCGCAGAGAGAAGTGCGCGGGTCAAAATATCGTTATATGTGTAGTTAAACTCAGTGAGTATCACACTCTCCATATCGCCTACTACCGAGGTCTTTGAGAGGCTCTTGCCGTCTGAGAGAACGTTTATGGCCTCGCTTGCGCTTGACCCCCTGCTCATCTGAGGGAGCGCTATGCCCGTGTAGATGACCTTGTTTGATGCCAGATAGATAGGGACGTTTATCTTAAACTCCTTCTTTGAGGCTACCAAACCGTTTTCATATATAACCCAGACATATCTCTCTTTTATAGCTCTGCCTGATAGCGCATACTCAACCATCTCAAAGTCGGACTCTACGGTTTTGTTGTTCGGCACCATTCCGTAGACCTCTTTAAGCAGCGACGATGATTTTGAGTAATCGCCCTCTATGGCAAAATAGAGACCTGCCAGATAGAGCGTAAATGGATTGACAAACTCCGGATATACGGCATACTGCCCAAGAGATGAGTAGTTTTTTGCAATGATGCTCTTCACCTGTTGATTGTTAAGCGTATTCTCAATCGCTTTTGAGCCCTGCTCTCTCTTCTTTTGCTCTATCGCCTCTCTCTGTTTTGCAATAAGCTGGGCATAGGTCTCTTTTGCACGGCGCACTCTGTCTACAGCGCGGTTGAGCTCGACACGCACCTTTTGGGGCTCTTTAAGCGCCATATAATCAAGGGCTTTATATGTATTTACCATAATTGCTTCCGATATGGAGGCTTGGTAATCTCTTGCCGCATCGTTTAACATCACTCCTGTTAAATAGTCACTAGCACTGAGAGTTACAGTCTTTTGATGATGAGACTTTATAATAGCCTCCGCCTCATCTAAAAGCTCTATGCTGCTCTTATACTCCTTGGCAAAAAGGTAGCTGTTCGCGGCTTGCAGAGTTGGAAGAAGATTTGCATCATCGATCTCTGCCGTTTTGCTCTTCTCTTTTATCGATATTTGAGCCGATGCCATATAGTCACCCGCTACAAACTTTTCGTAACTCTGCTTGGAGCTGCCTATATCTACACCTACAGAGTTTGCCAGATTAGCCATACATCCGCCAAAGAACAGAGGCATAGAGAAAAGGAGTGCAGTGAGGAGGAGTTTTATCATGCTGTTTTTATACCTCATCACTCTCAACTATCCAGAGATAAAGCTCACAGCTCTGCGGGTCAAGCCAGATATCTCTGATTTCTGCAGCAAAAGAGCTCTCTGCGCTTCTAATAACGGCGGAGGAGTCAAATATCTCCCCATTTATATCGTCACTTACTATTTTTAAGAGCTCATGTCTGGACTTTATCTGCATCTTTTTATCTCTGATAAGAGTCGATTTTGCAAGGGAGAGTGCAACTCTTTTCTGCTCAGCCAGACTCCTTCCTTCCTCTTTTTCGGCAATTCCCACAGAGCCTAAAACTCCGCCCTGATTTGGTCTAAAAAACCAGACGGGCTTATTCTGAAAAAGTTCGCTCTTTGTATTAATGCTCTCTAAAAGCTCTCTTTGGTAGCATCTGCTCTCTATCAGCTCCTCCTTATCAAAAGGGCGTGTTGTCAAAGCAGGCAGCGGAGTTCTATTTTTTTGGGCACCCAAGCCCACTACTCTCTCAATACTCTCTTGCGGGCTCTCCACCAAGATGTAGAGCTTTCTATTTGAATCAAAAAATGCATCGACCTGATGAGCGTCGCTTAAAAAGAGCTCTGAGAGTGCAACTATTTTATCTTTGTATCTGTTTGATATCTTGTTATTGCCTACACTTGATTGGCTCTGCAGAGATGATGTTATGTATGAGCGTATATTATGCGCCAAAGAGCTCTTTGCCTCGTTTAGGGCAGCCGCTCTTTGTGTATAGACCCCTTGAAAATTGACCTCGCTTGAACCTACCGCCTGAGTCAAAGAGTGCTCATTTACCCATAGCGGCAGCTGCTCTTTTGGCTTTGGCGAAAAAGCACATCCGCTTAGCAAAAAGAGTAATAAGGGCAGAAATATTTTATACAGAAGGCTTCTCATCTACTCATCTCTATAGAGCGTACCTTTGGCGACCTCTCTATCATCTTCATCTAGCAGCATAAAGAGCGACTGGGTATCGCTTACCTTTTTAAGTTCGACAATAAGCAGGTCCGTGCATCTCTCATCCCCGTAACTCAGCTTCTGTTTGAACCTTACTTTAGTTGGCTCTTTTTTTTGGATGATAAGCTCACCGCCGCAGTTTGAAGCGATATAGTTTATGGTGGCTTCTCCAGAAGAGGTTATCTTTATGAGCACATCGCTGCTGCTTCCCTCACTTCTCATGATAAACCCGCTCCAGATACCGTAAAAACCGCGTCTGATCTGAGATATCTTCTCATCTGAAGCATCTATATCAAACTCTTTGACAGGAGAATATTTGGCTCTGTTTTTGAGATCTTCATCCGTTGCGTATGCCTCGATGCTTACTACGATGTCTCCAAAGTTCTCGCCGTTTCTAAACTTTGGCTCTCCCTTTATGCGCACCAGACCGCCTGATCGTTCGCGAACCACATCATCCATGACCTTACCGCCTACCATCACCGTCTCAGATATAAGAACTTCTCCGTATATCTCTTTTGCCGCCGCCTTTTTTGCCTCATCAAGAGCTATCTCTTTTACCTCTAAAAAGCTCTTGTCGGGATATAGCATCTGATTTATCGTAACACTCTTTACAACGCTTTTGTCCGCAAAAGCCAAAGATAGAAAAAACGCAGCTATTATTAAAAAGTATCTCACTTCTCTTCCCTTTTTTTTAAAATTTTAAATCATTCTAGTTAAAAAAGATTTAACTCCATATTAACTTCTTTGCACTTTTAAGCGAAGTTACTTTTTTTGTCTCAATCTCGGATATGACCTTCTCATACCTCTTTGCATCTTTTAAGACCAGCATTATCATAAGCTCATCGACTGTTTTTGCATCTTCTACTTTTTGTCTGAACTCTTCATCACTATTTAGTTTTCTAGCTCCTTTTTTAAACTCTATCTTTGCGACTAAAAATCCCGCCGCAAATGCCAGCAAATAGTAGATGTAGCTAATATCAAACTCAAAGCTCTCTTTTGGCTCCTCATCCAGAAGCTCCTCTTTGCTAAATCCAGCCTCAACGCTGACATCTGTTGTATCAATAGAGAGACTCCTCACTCTCTGCTCTTGCAGGTCAAAGTATGGTATCTCTATCTTTGGGATAGTAAACTCTCTCTCTGATACAAAAGCGAACTTCTGGCTCCACTCTCCGTGCAAACCATCCTCTTTAAGGACATAATCTTTAACGACCTCACCCGCAAACACTTTTACGCCCTCTATATTGAACTCTATGGGCTTTATAGCGTCGAAATTTCCGACTCCCTTGATAAACACCTCAATATGATAAGGCTCGTAAGCTTTTACTTTAGGCTCTCGCTTCTTCTCTTGGATGCTAAAATTTCCGACAAGAGAAGTGTTTGTCTCTTTAACGGTTACTTTTAAGACCTTTTGCGCAAAGGACTCTTTTGTAAAGTCCTCTTTTTGTACGTTGTCTCTGCCCAAAACGGTGTTTTCGATCGACTCTTTTGTGGTCTTTTTCATAACGGCTTCAAATGCGAACTCTATCTCGAGCGCCTCTTTTGCAAATGCAACGAACTCGTAGCTGTTTACCCTTTTGCCATCTACTATATGCTCGCTCTGGCTTAGGTTTTGAAGAGTGAACTTCTCATACTCGCCCGATGGATTAAACTCAATGGTGTAGAGCTCAGAAGCGTCGCTGAAACTGCAAACATACTTTAGATGGATCGCTTCGTGCAGATATGCGCTCGTTTTGTTAGCACTAGCACTCCATGTATATGTAGAAGCAGCAAGAGAGAGGTTTAAAAAAATAAAAACTATTAAAAAAATTCTACCAAGGCTTTTTCTCATCTACACTCCTCTTGTTTATAAGTTCATACTGTTTTGAGCTGAGCTTTGCTTTGCCGCCGTTTAGGTTCACTTGGTTTTGTGACTCTGTCTTTTTGCCTTTGTCATCACTCCCGCTGCCCGCTTGTGCGCTTACTTTCATATTTGAGCCACCGCCCTCTTTGGGCTTCTTGGTCTGCTCTTTTTTAGCTAACGCTGATCTATCCTTGCTCTGCTGCTGCCCCGTGTTCATCTCTTTCTTCTCGCCCGCATCACGGATATACTCAAGATTTTCATCCGCCTCTTTTGAGTAGCTAAGCGTTAAGGACTTTATGTAAGCTTCTCTCGCCTTTTCAAACTGCTGAAGTCTGACAAAAGTGTTTGCAATATTGTAGTAGATTATTGATTTTATCTCACTGTCGGCGGACTTTACCATCTCAAAGTTCTGCAGCGCCTTTTCATACTCGCCGCTTCTGTAAAGCTCTGTAGCTTTGTTGAAAAACTCCATATTCTGGCTTGCGCTCAGATGCACGCCAAAGAGAAGCATAAATGCGACTACGTATCTCTTTAGAGTGGTAACGCTTACTAAAAAAGTGATGATGGCAAGAGCTATAAAGTAGTAGAAAAGTTCCAAATTTCTCATAATGGTCGTCTTGGACTCTTTATCCTCTTCTCTCTGCTCTTCAAGCGCATCAAGAAGTTCGTCAAGATCTTTTGTATAGACTCCACCGCTGACATCGCATATCTCTTTGGATGCGCTGTTCTCGCGGCTTACCACAATATCGCCAAGTTCATCTTTTAAAAGTTCGCCACTCTTCTCTCTTATTGTAGAACCGGTTGCAGATGCCGTCATAAAGATATTTACAACTAAAGAGTTCTCCTTTGCAAATGCCGCTTCCGCCTCGTAATCAAGCTCATCACCGCCGTCGGTAAAGAGAACGACCGTAGCCTTTTTTGAGGCGGACATCTTTCTTGCTAATTTAAGTGCCGACATAATGGAGCTGCCCTGTGTGATAATAAACTTCTCATCAAGCGAGCCAAAAAGGTGAAGCAGAAGCTCTCTATCCTCGGTCAGAGGGGAGAGGATAACCGCGTTTGTAGTAAATCCAAGAACTCCGAATCTGCTCTTTTGCCTTGATTCGACCAGCTTTTTAAGCATCTCTTTTGCATAATCAAGTCTTGTCGGCTCCAAGTCGCTTCCCTGCATGGAGAATGAGAGATCTACCCCGATGATTACGTCGCTTAACATCTGTTTTGACTCAATGGGCTCTTGCTCTATAACCGGTCTTGCAAGAGCCGTAACAATAAATATAAACGTCAAAATATAGCCATACATGCCAACTCTGAACTCTCTTATATCTCTCTTTATAAAAAGAGGTACTATCAGGAGCAGAAGCCAGAGATACTCTGGATAGAGCAGAGTCATCTTCTCGCCTCCCTGTAGAGTAAAAAGAGCAAAATTGAAGATGCTAAAAGTAGAGCCGCCCAGTAGTAGTAATCTTTGAGGAGATACTCTCTGCTCTTTATCTTTGAAGATTCAAGCTCATCTATCTTCTCATAGATCTCTTTGAGTTTTTTTGCTGACTCCGCATAAAAAAAGTCGCCGCCGCTCTCGCTCGCTATCTTTTGCAAAAGCGCCTCATCAGCTTCGCCTCTGTTTCCCATGCCTATGGTGTATATCTTTATATCCTGCTCTTTTGCAAGATCTATCGCATCTTTTGGGGAGATCTCTCCGCTGTTGTGCTCGCCGTCTGTTAGCAGTATGATGATCTTGCTTTTTGCCTTTGAGTGTTTAAATGCCCTCACTCCATAGGCTATACCCTCGCCTATCGCGGTATTTTGACCTGCCATGCCGTGCGAGAGGTAACTTAGCATATCTACTACGATCTCTTTTTCATAAGTTATGGGAGAGGCGATAAAAGCAAAATCTCCAAAAAGCACTACGCCGACATTGTCGCTCTCTCTCTTTTGTATAAAATCAGAGGCGATAACCTTTGCGATCTCAAAGCGGGATAGTCTCTCGCCTTGGCTCACCTCATCCTCCATATCAAAACCAGAAGCGTTCATAGAGCCGCTGCCGTCAATTGAGAGAACAATATCTTTTCCGTGTCTGTTTTGCGGGTTAAATTTATCGACGACTATCGGCGAAGAGAGTGCAATGCAGAGCAGAACAAAGATAAGAACTTTTAAAATGCGCTCAAGTTTTATGAAACTCTTCTTTGAATACAAGAGGTGCAGATGAGGAAAATATCTGGACTTCATAATCTCCCTGCACTTATACATACAGTATAAAATGGGAATTAAAAGCAGAATAAAATATGCATATTCAAAGCTAAAATAATTCATTGAGTGTATTTTAACTAAAAATTTTCAAATTTCAACTCTTTTTTCTTGACAACTGATTTTGATTTGTCTATAATTCGCGTCCACAAACAATAGGTTTGAGGCACAAACAAGTCTTGTTAGCTCAGCTGGTAGAGCACGTCACTTTTAATGATGTGGCCGATGGTTCGAATCCATCACAGGACACCATTTCTAAAGATATTTAGTGGCCCCGTCGTCTAGCGGTCAGGATCCATGGTTTTCATCCATGTTACAGGAGTTCGATTCTCCTCGGGGTCACCACTTTATCAACTACTCTTAATCAACTCAACTCTTTATTTAACTTTTTATTTCTATAGTAATATAACACTTTTATATCCAACTAATAAATTGTCTTTATAATGTCTTTAAGAATTAACGCTATAATTACATAACAAAAATTACCAATAACAGAATAGGCTTTTATGAATAAAGAAATTATAAAATATCTGCTTCTTTTTATCTCTCTTAGCACAGTGGCTCTTCTAATCTCCTACTATCAGATAAAAAACCACGAACAAGAGGTTTTAAAACAAGAAAAAGAGATGCTCTCTATAACCTACAACACAATTACGAAAGCCTACAAAACCCACTCTGAGATAATATTTGACACAAAAATAAATGTGCCGGAAGTCCACGCTTTAATGAAAAAAGCAAACAGCACGGATATAGGAGAGAAAAACAGCGCACGCGGAGAGCTCTACTCGCTTCTAATTGATAGCTACAACTCTATGAAGATATTTAAGATAAAACAGCTCCACTTCCATCTGCCAAATAACGAGAGTTTTCTAAGATTTCACAGAGTGGAGAAGTTTGGAGACTCTTTAGAGGGCATAAGAGATACGGTCGCTTATGTAAACAGATACAAGGAGCCTGTATCTGGTTTTGAAGAGGGGAGGATATATAACGGATATAGATATATCTACCCGATAGTCGACAGAGAACAGCACTACGGAAGCGTGGAGATCTCGGTCTCTATGCATGAGATAGTAAAGCATTTGAAAGATGAGGCTATTGCAGATGTCGAGTTTATAATCAGAAAAGACATAGTTGAAAAAAAGGTCTTTGAGAATGAAAAAAGTAACTACGTACAAAGCAAAATAAACAACAACTATCTTTACGAGAGAGTTATCTCAAAAGATGGGAACAAACTTATAGAAAAAGTTGCTGCAAAACATTCAGATTTGGATGAGAAGATATTAAGCGGCAAAGGTTTTAACTTTTTTACATGCTTGGATAACAGGTTTTATATAACCACTTTTATACCCGTCTTTAACAAATACTCAAATCAACAGGTCGCTTACATAGTCGTAAACCGCTCAAACCCATCTATTGAGTATATGTTTAAAAAAGACAGGGTTATAAACGCTGTTATTATTATTCTCCTTGCCCTGCTTACATACTTTTACTACAAAATGAGAAAAAAGCATGAAGTATTTGAAAAAAACAACAAGACATTAAACGAGATACAGCACATAGCAAAGCTCGGTTCATGGGAACTTGACGCAAAAACAAACAAGCTTGAGTGGAGTGATGAAGTATATAATATATTTAATCTCAAGCCTCAATCATTTGAACCTACATATAAAGCTTTTTTTGACTATGTTCATCCTGATGATAAAGAGAAACTAGAAGATGAATTCAAAAAATCTATAGAGACAAAAAGCGTATATCAAGTTCAACACAGAATAATAAAAGCTGATGGCTCCATAGCGTACCTAAACGAATCCGCCTACCACACATATAATGAAAAAGGCAAGCATATCTACTCGATCGGAACCGTTCATGACGTCACGCATATTATCGCTTACGAAGAGAAAATCTTACATATACAAAATGAGCTCCAATCAATCGTAGATCATATTCCAGATGTCATATTCAGGTCTAAAACGGACAAAGAGATGACCATGCTCTTTATAAACAGCGCCATTGATAAGATCGCGGGGTATAAAGCCCAAGGTTTTATCTTGAACAGAGTAAGAAACTATAGAGACCTGATCCATCCGGATGATAGAGAAGTGGTTGAGTCAAATATCCAAGAGGCGATCAATAATAAGAGTGAATACTCCATAGAGTACAGAATTATAAACTCGCTAAGAGATGTGGTTTGGGTCAAAGAGAGTGCCGAAATAAGCATTGGTGAAGATGGGGCATATAACCTTGAGGGCATTATAACCGACATCACCCATCAAAAAGACACTATGGATAAGCTTCGCAAATTTATAGATATTCAAGACAACATAGTTATTTTGACAGACTCTAAAAAAATACTCTTTGCCAATCAGAAATTTTTCGATTTCTTCGGTTACAAAGATCTAGATGAGTTTTCAAAAGAACACCACTGCATATGTGAACTCTTTGTAGAGGATGAGACATTCTTTCACATAGGTAAAATGCTTCCAAAAGAGGAGCACTGGATAAGAAGTCTGCTAAATCTCTCAGGCAGAGAGAGAATAGTATCGATGATAAACAGAGATAAGAACTCTCATGCCTTTTCGGTCTCCATCAACAACTATGACCCGCAGACATACGTAGTAAACTTCAGCGATATAAGCGATACTATGTTTGAAAAGCTCCAACTTAAACAAAAGGCTATAAGAGATCAGCTCACAGGTGCCTACAACAGAACATTCTTTGACTCGTCAGTGCAGAGCATAATCAATAATAATGAGAAGCAAAACGGCAAGACAGGGATCATACTATTTGATATTGACCACTTTAAAGATGTAAACGACAACTACGGCCATGCTGCAGGCGATGAAGTCTTAAAAGCGCTTGTAGAGCTCGTAGAACGTTTTACAAGAAAAGAGGACAAGCTTATCAGATGGGGCGGTGAGGAGTTTATAGTAATTATGTATGCCAAAACCATAGGGGATATTGCAAGACAGGCGGAGCACTTAAGATTTGTCATACAAAACCACAAGTTTGACCATCTGCCTACCATCACCTGCAGTTTTGGAGTCGCACTTCATGAACATGACGATAAGATCGAAGAGAGCATAAAGAGAGCAGACGAGAAGCTATATGAAGCAAAAAGAGGCGGCAGAAACCAAGTAAGGTCTTAGCCTCTTCTTTTTTTTTAGTTCACGCACTCTATCTGTATGGTCGTATGCGCTATGGTAAACTCATCTTCTAAAAATCCACTCACATCATTAATGGTCTTGCTGTAGAGCTCTTCATCTTTTTTATCTAGGATAATGTGACACGTAAAGTAGTAGTAGTTATGCGAGATCTCCCAGCAGTGGATATCGTGAACATCTACAATATAATCAAACTCCTTTAAAATCGCACTTTTGATAGTTTGGGTATTGTGCGGCGAGCCCTCCAAAAGAACATGCACAGAGTCTTTTAAGAGGCTTTTTGCCCACTTAGCAATCACAAGAGCTACGACTAGAGCCAAAATGGTATCGAGTAGATAAAAGTTAGTGTAGTAGATAATTACTGCTCCCACAATAATTGCCGCCGAAGAGAGGGTGTCTGCCAACATATGAAAAAATGCAGCTCTAATGTTTATATTGTCATGATTTGCTCTAAGTAGAATAAGCCCCGTAATGATATTTACCGCCAAACCCAAAGCAGCTATCATAATGGTAGCAGATGCAAGTATCTCCTCTGGATGCAGAAGTCTTAAAACAGCCTCATAGAGTATCCACAATACGGAGAGGGCTATCGTCAAACCGTTTATAAAAGCTGCTAATACTTCAGCTCTAAAGTATCCAAACGACTTCTCGTCATCGATCTCTTTGGTAGCGATAAGAATCGCAAACAGCGATAACCCAAGTGCGAATGCGTGAGTGAACATATGTATGGCATCACTTATAAGAGCAAGCGAATTGACATAGATACCGCCTACTATCTCAACTATCATAACAACGAAAGTTATGGCAAAAGAGATTGTTAAAAGCTTTTTATCTTTTGTGGTGCTATGATCGTGCGTATGTCCGTGTTCAGACTCTTTTTTCTTCCGTGAAATTGGGTGATGATGGTGATTGTCGTTATATTTGCATACCACTGTATTTGTTTCCTGTTTTTAAAGTATATCGTCAATTCAAGCTATATTCTATCGGTATTGTAAGAGTTATATTGCTCCCGGGTTTTGGAAATTTCCCCGAGAGCTCCTCTATGGTTTTTAGTGCCGCACGGCTTAAAATATCACTACTTGAGTCTATGGCCTCAAGGTTACTCACTTTTCCATCTGAGCATAAAGTAAACTTCACACTCACTCTGCCCGTAATATTTCTCTTTCTTGCCGCCATAGGGTAGTAGAGATTCTCTCTTATAAGTTGGCTTATCATTTGCGTGTTAATTTTGAGATACTCATCTGTTGCGTCTACCTCTCTGCTCTGCTCACTCTTTGGCTCTATTGCCTCTTTTTTTGGTTCTATATCTACTTTTTTGGGCGTACTTATAGCAACCTCTTGAACCTTTTCTTGCTCCACCTCAACAACCTTTTCTTCTTCTTTTGGCTCTTCAAGAACTTCGCTCTTTTGTATCTCCTGTGCTTTAGGCAGAGCTTTTTCTATGGCTATCTCTTTTTTAGGGGGTTTTGGTTTTGGTTCAGGCTTTGGTTTTGGAGCTTCTACTATCTTCTTTTGCACTTTTGGCTCAATTGGCTTTTTTTCGCTTACTGCTTCTTGTTCGTAATTTACATTACAGAGTTTAATGCATAGAGACTCCTCTGTATACTCATCTTTGGTCTCTGAGTAGCTGCTCCATGCAAAAAATGCACTAAAGAGCAGAATCAGATGAATGACAATAGAGATAAAAAAGGAGCTGGAGTGTCTAATCATAAAAGAGATAGTAACAAAAAGATTGTTACTACTTTGTTAAATATGTATTATATCGCACTTTTAAATTCCGGATATGACTCGACCCCGCACTCGTTAATATCCATACCGACAAGCTGCGCCTCATCACTCGCTCTGAATTTTGAGAATTTATTGATGAGAAATAAAACAGTATAGGAGACACTAAAAGCAAAAACTCCTATGACAACGACCCCTTTTAGCTGCGATACAAAAGAGACGTCCTTGACAAAAATTCCTACCGCCAAAGTTCCCCATATACCGTTTACCAAATGCACAGAGAGCGCTCCAACGGGGTCATCAAGACGAAGTTTATCAAAAATAGGAACTGCAAAAACAACCAAAGCTCCACCAATCGCTCCTACTATAATAGGTGTGTACATATTGTAGAGATCGGGTGCAGCCGTCACTGCAACAAGACCGCCAAGAGCACCGTTTAGTATCATCGTAATATCAAGAAGTTTATATCTGATATGCATCAGTATCCCTGCTATGATAGCACCGCTAAGTCCTGCACTGTTTGTATTCATAATAGTCTTTGCCACAAGATTTGCACTCTCAACGCTAGATATTGAACCGACACTCCCGCCGTTAAACCCAAACCACCCTATCCAAAGAAGAAGCGCACCTAACACAACAAGCGGGATGTTTGATGCCGGGATAACTCTGATCCTGCCATCGACATAACGCCCACGTCTCGCACCAATAACAAGAATAGCAGCCAAAAGAGCCCATCCACCCGTAGAGTGTATAACGGTTGAGCCTGCAAGGTCATACATATCAATATCCAGCATAGTTCCAGCGAGTATATCCGCACCCCAGCTTAAATTTACTGCCAGAGGGTATATGACGGCTCCCATAATAACGGTAAAAATTGCCAAAGGGATTATACGTACACGCTCGCTCACACCGCCGCTCATAATGTTCACGGTTTTACCGACAAACGCCATCTGGAACATAAAAACAGCCCAAATACTGCTGTTTAAGCTATCCCAGCTTCCAAACGCAATCTTATACCCGACAAGCAAAAATGCCAAAGATGCGACCGCATATATCATTACGTTTATAGTAAGAACTGCCGAGACGTTTTTGGTACGAACCAAGCCCGCTTCAAGCATTGCAAAACCGGGAACCATAAAGATGATAAGTGTCATTGTAAAGAGTGTAAAGAAGGTATCGAGGATATATTTAAGATCTGTCTCTAACATATAAAATCCTTTAAAAAATTAAAAGAAATTATATCTTAGAAACTTTGCATATTTTTATTTAACTGATTAATTTTTAATCAATTAACAAATAGAAAAGGAACGGGCTCCTCTTCTGTAGTTTAATAAAATTAATTATATCTGCCGCTCTATGCGGCTAGCTTTTCTAAAGAAACTTCGTTTTGTGCCACAACGACACTTCTAATTCTCGAAAAACTTGTTTTTCGTAGCTTTAGGGGGTTGGAAGGGACTTTAGTCCCTCCCGCTAAAACGGACTTGTTCGTTTTAGCGTGTAACGTTAGTTTATATAGCTTCGCTATCAGACTCTCCAGTACGAATACGGATAATTTTTTCAACA
The DNA here is from genome assembly GCF_005217605.1 of Sulfurimonas crateris. Classification (NCBI taxonomy): domain Bacteria; kingdom Pseudomonadati; phylum Campylobacterota; class Epsilonproteobacteria; order Campylobacterales; family Sulfurimonadaceae; genus Sulfurimonas; species Sulfurimonas crateris. The sequence goes on from NZ_SZPX01000005.1 coordinate 54,997, forward strand.
TCGGTAACAAATATCTTACCGTCTCCGATCTTTCCTGTTCTAGCAGCTTCAACGATCGTGTTGGTTACCTGCTCTACGCTGTCGTCATCAACAACCATCTCCATCTTTATCTTTGGAAGAAAATCTACTACATACTCCGCACCGCGATAAAGTTCGCTATGCCCTTTTTGGCGTCCGTAACCTTTTACTTCGCTTACCGTCATACCGGTAATACCTATCTCGGCCAATGCATCTTTTACATCTTCTAGCTTAAAAGGCTTTATAACAGCTTCTACTTTTTTCATAATGTATCTCCAAATTAAGTTTAAAATTGTAACCATTTTTATGGTTTTAAGCAACTGCTATTTAAACATAGCGTTGCAATTATAGATTTAGTGCTTTTTCTCCGTGAACAGTCTCATCAAGTCCTCTGTTCTCACTATCATAATCGACTCTTCCGCCGCCTGTAAGCATCGAAGCTAAAAAGTAAACAGCCGCAGTTGCTATAGCACTGTAGACGATAGTCAAACCGATCGCTTGAAATTGACTTACCAGCTGAGAAGCCATATCGTAAGCCTCAGGCATCGCATAAGGAGCAATAAAGATTGCCGTAGCGATCGATCCCCAGATACCTACTAAACCGTGAATCCAAAAAGCATCCAACGAGTCATCCACTTTAAACATATTTTTTAGTTTTGCAACAGCAAAAAATCCTAATATACCACCGACCAAACCGATGATTATAGCACCCTCAACTCCCGCACTTCCTGAAGCAGGAGTAATTGCAACAAGACCTGCAACCGCACCTGAAGCCCCACCTACGATCGTAGCCTTTTTATAAACGAACCACTCAGCAATTATCCATCCTATAACACCCAGTGCAGCAGCAACGTTTGTTACCAAGAATGCAGATGCCGCAACACCGTCAGCAGCTAACTCTGAGCCAGCGTTAAAACCGAACCATCCGAACCATAGGAGTGCTGCACCAAGTGCCACTAATACAGGAGAGAAAGGTTTGATCGCAACTTTGCCGTAATCTCTTCTTCTACCAAGTATCAGAGCTACGACCAGACCTGCAACACCTGCATTTAAGTGAACAACAGTTCCTCCTGCAAAGTCCATCTCTCCAAAGTTTAGAGTCTCTCCACCGCCCCATGCCCAGTGTGTGATAGGTGCATAGACAACTATGATCCAAAGTGCTGCAAATAGTATATATGTAGAGAACTTTACACGCTCTATCATAGATCCGCTGGCAATCGCAACCGCAATAGCCGCGAATGTTCCCTGAAATGCGACAAAAAGAAGTTCAGGAATAGTTCCGCTTAGAGTCTCGGATGTAATTCCCGATAAAAGCAGCTTACCGCTTCCTATAATATCTCCCTCGCCAAAAGCAATAGAGTAACCGACTAAAACCCATACCAATGTACCGATCGCATAAGCTCCCAAGCTCATACCTATAGTGTTTAACACATTCTTAGAACGAGTTAAACCACCGTAGAAGAGTGCCAATCCTGCAGGAGTCATAAGCATAACAAATGCAGTAGCAACCAACATCCATGCCGTATCACCGCTGCTTAACGCATCTTCCGCAAACACAAAAGACGGTATAGCCAACATACTAAACAAAAACCTCTTCATTTTTCAATCCTTTTTTTTAATCTGCCAAATTATATACCATCCAAAATCACAATATGACAAAAAACTGCTTATTTTTTAATCACTTGACACTTTTTTGACAAATTTCCCAAAAAACACAGATTTAAGTTAGCTTTAAATTTTATAGTTATATAGTTTTAACTTATGCATAAATTAGATTTATTCATAATATTTCTTTATAATTAAGGGGTTTTCATGATGAAAGCTAGAATTACGGCAAAGAGAATCATCTCGATGGTTGGTTTATCACTAATGTGTGCTACGGCAGCGGAGGCAACACCTGCGTTTGCTAGACAAATGGATGCAGATTGTATGTCTTGTCACTTTCAAAACATGCCAAAGCTGAATGCTTTCGGTAGAGATTTTAAGATGTCGGGCTTTACGATGACAAGCGGTAAAGAGATGAAGAGTGAGCCAAACGGCGGTTTAGGTCTGCCAGAGACTCTAAACATGGCTTTTGTTATAAAAGCTCGTGTTCTTGACAGTGAAAACAAGTACGCTAAAACAGAGATTTTTGATGAATCTGCTTTCATCTTCGGCGGTAAAATAGCTGACAATGTAGGTACATCTATGGAGTTCGCTGAGGGCTTAATTGGGGGCAAGGTAACATTTGCTACTGAAGCTCTTGGTGGAAGAGTAGGTGCAACTTACCACATGACTGATGCGCTTGGTGCATTTGCGGGAACGGAGATATATACTACGGGTCTATACAGACCGGTTCGCCAGTTTGAGAATCGTAAAAAAACAAACATCTTCCAAAACCTAGGTATCGGAGATGGTGAAGCTACCGGTGCTCAGGTTTACTATAGAGCAAATGGCTTCTATGCAACAGTAGGTGGGTATGTTCCTATGTTTGCAGCAAGTGCTGAGACTGGAACAGACTCTTTTAAAGCTTTGGCAAGAGCTGCATATGAGTTTAATATAGGTAGTTCAACAATCGCTCTAGGCGGATACTATATTGGCGGAAATTCTGGGCAAGAACTTACTGACAGACTGCTAGATGGTACTGGCGAGCCTCTAAGTGATCTTGTTCACGGTCTAGATACGGATGCTTTGGATAGAGAGTCTGCTGGTATTGACCTCCAAGTAGAGAGCGCTATTGCTGATATGTCACTAATGCTAACTGGTGGTTATGTATTTAAGAATGACTATAGCTCTTATTATGACCCTAATGGCAACTTTCTTACATCTACTACTGCAATAAAGAGAGAGAGAACTGGTTACCATTTAGATCTTCAGATCAATCCGGTAGAGAGATTTGGCGCTAAAATAGCTATCTTAGGCTATAACGACGAACTAATAGCTAATAATGACTACACTGTATACTCTCTTGGTTTAGAGTATAACATGAGACAAAACGTCCGTTTTTGTGTAGAGTATTCAAACACTTCACATGATAGTCCTACAAACACTTTAGAAGGCGATGAATTCTTGTTTATGTCTATGATTTCATTCTAATTTTATTAGAAACATCAACTTCTATCTCTCCTAGAACCATTTATATCGTAAAAACAACTGCTATAAAGCAGTTGTTTGCGGTAACACCTCTTGCTCCTTTATACGTTTTGCAACGCATTTGCACACTGCTTTAAACTTCTAAAAAAGTTTCTTCTATTTACGCAACTCTTAAGCGACAATAAGGTACCATCTATAGAATTTATTTTTCAATATTATAAAGATTAGGTGTTATATATGGGCAACTTGTTAAACAACGATAATATACAGAGCATAAACATTGAAGAGACTCTTCAAAGCAGCTATCTTGATTACTCTATGAGTGTAATCGTCGGTCGTGCACTTCCTGACGTGCGTGACGGACTCAAGCCGGTTCACAGAAGAATCCTTTACGCGATGGATAAACTGAGTCTTTCTCACGGAGCGAAGTTTAAAAAATCTGCGCGTATCGTCGGTGACGTTATCGGTCAGTACCACCCGCACGGTGATACTGCGGTATACGATGCTCTAGTTCGTATGGCTCAAGACTTCTCTATGAGAATGGAGCTGGTTGACGGTCAAGGTAACTTCGGTTCAGTTGACGGCGACAGCGCGGCGGCTATGCGTTATACAGAAGCTAGAATGACGAAATATGCAGGCGAACTTCTAAAAGATCTTGAAAAGAACACGGTCAATATGATCGACAACTACGACGGCACGACAGTTGAACCTGACGTTATGCCTACACGCGTACCCAACATTCTTATTAACGGCTCTTCAGGTATTGCCGTAGGTATGGCGACAAACATCCCTCCTCACAATCCAAAAGAGGTAATGATGGGTCTTAAAGCACTTTTGGCAGACCCTAATATTGAACTCTATGAACTTATGGAACACATCAAAGCTCCGGATTTTCCTACAGGCGGAACGATCTTCGGTAAAAAAGGGATCATGGATGCTTATGAGACAGGTCGCGGGCGCATAAAAGTTCGTGCTAAGACTCATATAGAGAAAAAAGGGAACAAAGACGTTATCGTCATTGATGAGCTCCCTTATCAGGTAAATAAAGCACGCCTTATCGAGAGCATAGCAAATCTTGTAAAAGATAAGATGATAGAGGGTGTCTCAGAGATTCGTGATGAGTCAGACCGTGACGGTATCCGTGTTGTTATAGAGCTTAAAAAAGATGCGATGAGCGAAATCGTTCTAAACAACCTATTCAAGCAGACAAGCATGCAGACCACTTTTGGTATCATCATGCTATCTATCTTAAATCAAGAACCAAGAATATTCGGCATTATCGACATACTAAAACACTTTATCAATCACCGTAAAACTATTATTATCCGCCGTACTATATTTGATCTTGAAAAAGCAAAAGCAAGAGCTCACATCTTAGAGGGATTGAAAAAAGCGATAGAGATTATTGAAGATGTAATAAGAGTTATTAGAGCATCTAAAAGTGAGGAAGAAGCAAAAGAGAATCTCGTAAGTGAATTTGACTTTAGTGAGATACAAGCATCTAGCATTGTTGCAATGAGACTAGGTCGCCTAACCGGTCTAGAGATAGAAAAAATTGAAAACGAATTGCAAGAGCTTATCAAATTGATAGATTACTTAGAGTCTATCTTAAAGAGCGAAGAGGTTCTGCATGGGATCATTGACCAAGAGTTTGACGAGATCCTTGCTACCTACACAGATGAGAGAAGAACCGACATCGAAGATGACTATGACGATATCGACATAGAGGACCTTATCCCTAATGAGCCTATGGTCGTAACGATCACTCATAGAGGCTACATCAAAAGAGTTCCTCTTGCACAGTATGAGAAGCAAAAAAGAGGCGGAAAAGGCAAGATCGCGCTTACTACTTATGAAGATGACTTTATAGAGAGATTCTTTACATGTAATACGCACGACACGCTTCTATTTGTTACAGACCGCGGACAACTCCACTGGCTAAAAGTTTACAAGATACCTGAGGGAAGCAGAACTGCAAAAGGAAAAGCGGTCGTTAACCTGCTTAATCTTGTAGCAGAAGAGCAGATTCAGTCTATCAACCCGACAACTGACTTCAGCGATGAGAAATCACTTGTGTTCTTCACCAAAAAAGGTGTTGTCAAGAGAACCAACTTAAGCGAATTCTCAAACATCAGAAGCAACGGTGTAAGAGCTATAAGCCTTGACGATGACGACTCTATCATCACAGCAAAAATTGCAGACAAGAGCATTAAGTACCTGTTTATTATGACTAAACTTGCACAGTGTATCAAGTTTGATATTGAAAAAACACGTGATCAAGGTAGAAATACAAGAGGTGTAAGAGGTATCAAGTTCAAGCACGATTCTGATGAAGTGGTCGATGCAAATATAATCGCAAACGACGAAGAGGAGATCTTGGTTGTGAGCGAAAAAGGTATCGGTAAACGTACCGATGCAGGCGAATACCGTTTGACAAACAGAGGCGGAAGCGGAGTCATTGCTATGAAAATGACTGCAAAAACAGGTAAGCATGTTGTCGGATGCCTTATGGTTGATGAGAGCATGGATATGATGGCACTCACCAAAGAGGGCAAAATGATAAGAGTAGATATGCAAACTATCTCTAAATCAAGCAGAAATACAAGCGGTGTATATATAGTAAAAGGCGACGATGTTATAAGTGTCTCGCGTTGTCCAAAACAGCCTATTGAAGATGAAGATGACGAAGAGCAAGACAACTCTCTGCTTGACTCAAACGAATTGGAATAATTATTGCTACCGATGGAGCATAAAAACCATGTCAAGGGAAAGACAATGAAATATTCTATACTAGTCGTAATGCTTTTTAGTGTTTCAACACTTTTAGGAGCAGACAAAGTTCAGACTGTAGATACTACTGTAATTGAGCAGACAAATGCCGAGCTTGCTAAAGTAAGAGCTGAAGTTGCAGCGGCAAAAGAAGAAGCCGCTCAAGCAACGGCTCAGGCAAATGAAGCAAAAAAAGAGAGCAAAAGAGTTGCAGAAGAGCTGGAAGTTGCCAAAGCCGAGAGAGAAGAGGAGCTAGCTGCCGCTGCAGCTAAAGAAAAGGTTCTAAAAAAGAACCGAACTATGCATATATCAGTTGTCGGACAGGGTGTAGCTCCTATGAATACATCATCTCCTGCTCAAGCTTACGCACTTGCAAAAAGAGCGGCTATTGCTGACGCGTATAGAGCTATTGCAGAAAAAGTCAAAGGTGTTCGTATCGATGGACAAGATACCATTAAAAACATGATGGTTCAAAGATCAACTGTGCGTACTTACGTTCAAGCTATGGTAAGAAATGCAGACATCGTTGAGACCACTTTTAAAGAGGGCTTATGCGAAGTAGAGATGGAAATCTTAATTTCTCACGCAGACTTTGCTCAGTAGTTATCCTCTTTAGCTCGCTCGCACTAAGTGCGAGCGAGTACCTTATCTCTTACAAATATATAGTAAAAGACGCAACTCTCTACAACGAAACCCTACTTATCTCTAAAGCCATGACAAAATGCGAAGGCACTCCCCAAGATGAGTTTATGTTGATGAACAGAGATGCAGACAATTTAAAAAAACTTATATCACAAAACTCGCAAGAGTTTATAGAGTATATTCATAAACTCGGTATGCACGTTAACCACGACGAAAAAACAATAAATATGCAAAACAGCTACACAACGGTACTGACACTTAAGACGACTTGTTTCAAAGTCGACTTTAATGATAATTTCGCTACAATCGCACCTTTAAAATAAGGGTGCCAAAACACTCAAATCCCAAGGCTTTTTAGTGAAAATTGCAATAGTTGAAGATGATATCAATATGAGAAAATCTCTTGAGATCGCTATGAGCGACTATAAAGAGTTTGAAATTCAGACATTTAAAAATGCAAAAGATGCACTAAAAGGTATTGACGATAGTTTTAACCTCGTTATTACAGATATTAATATGCCCGGTATGGACGGTATAGAGTTTGTAAAAACGCTCGGCGGAAAGTTTGAAGTCATCATTATGACAGGCAACGCAACTCTGCAAAGAGCCATCGAATCAATCCACCTTGGCGTAAAAGATTTTTTACTAAAGCCTTTTGATGTAGACACTCTGATCGAGGCGATCAAAAGAGAAGACAAGATACAAAAGGTCAAAAAAACTCTCCCAAAAACAAACAGCGACAACGCAGCAAGCAGTTTTTACGGAACATCAAAAGCTCTGGAGGCTGCTCTTAAAATTGCCGACAAAGCATCAAAGACGGATGCCAGCATTCTGCTGTTAGGTGAGAGCGGTGTTGGAAAAGAGGTCTTTGCATCTTATATCCACAACAACTCTCCCAGAGCGAAAAAACCTTTTGTAGCTATCAATATGGCGGCAATTCCCGATAACCTTATTGAGAGCGAGCTGTTTGGTTTTGAAAAAGGTGCTTTTACAGATGCAAGCGAAGCAAAAGCGGGACAGTTTGAACAGGCAAACGGCGGAACGCTCTTTTTGGATGAGATAGCGGAGATGCCTTACGGTGTTCAAGCCAAACTTCTACGCGCGCTTCAAGAGAAAGAGATAAGAAGACTAGGCTCCTCAAAAGGGATCAAAATAGACATCAGAGTGGTATCCGCTACAAATGCGAATCTGAACGAGAAGATAAAAAACGGCGAATTTAGAAGTGATTTATACTTTCGTCTAAATACTATTCCTGTGAATATTCCGCCTCTTAGAGAGAGAAAAGATGAAATATTGCAGATAGCACAAAAGGTTTTAGAGCAAAATTGTATAAAATACGGTTTTGATTTAAAGACTTTTTCGGATGAAGCTTTAAAGCAGCTGCTCGATTATCACTGGCCCGGAAACATAAGAGAGCTTATCTCAGTGGTTGAGAGAGCGGTTATACTAAGCGAGAGCGATGAGATAACACCACAAGAGCTTTTTTTAGAGTCACGCGTATTTAATTAAAACTATGAAGGAACAAATAATGTCGAAAAAATATAATGTAGCGGTAGTCGGAGCAAACGGTGCTGTCGGTGAAGAGATATTGGCTATTTTGAATGAGGTCTCTTTTCCTATCAACAAACTTGTCCCGCTGGCAAGTTCAAGAAGCTTGGGAAAAAGTGTAGAGTTCGGCAACAAAGAGATAGCCATCAAAGAGCTTACTGATACCGTATTTGAAGAAGAGGATATTGAGATCGCTCTCTTCTCTGCAGGCGGCAGCGTTAGCGCTCAGTTTGCAGCGGCTGCAGTAAAAGCGGGTGCGGTTGTAATAGACAACACTTCTCACTTTAGAATGGATGAGAACATCCCTCTCGTTGTACCTGAAGTAAACCCTGAAGATATCGCAAAATGGAAAAAATCGGGGATCATTGCAAATCCAAACTGCTCAACTATCCAGATGGTACAAGCCCTAAAACCTCTTGATGAAGCATACGGACTAACCAGAGTCGATGTCAGTACATATCAGGCGACTTCAGGTGCAGGAAAAAGCGCTATGGAAGAGCTTGTTAACCAGATGAAAGACTTTTTCAGTTTTAAACTTGACCAGAGCGAGCGCAAAGCGTTTAAACACCAGATCGCTCTAAACGTGATCCCTCAGATAGACACCTTTTTAGAAAACGGCTACACAAAAGAGGAGATGAAGATGGTAAATGAGACTACCAAGATCATGCACAAAAAGATCCCTCTAAGTGCTACTTGTGTACGTGTACCTACTCTTCGCGGTCATGCAGAAGCTTTGACACTTACATTTTCTCAAGATGTAGATGCATCCGAGGCAAGAGAGATCCTTAAAAAAGCTCCAAATATCATTGTTTTAGACAACCCAAGCGAGTCAGTTTATCCGATGCCGGCAATATCTTTAGAGAAGAACGAGACATTTGTTGGACGCATAAGAAATGATAATTTTTCAAAAAATATGCTGCATATGTTCATAGTTGCAGATAACTTAAGAGTCGGTGCTGCTACAAATGCGGTTAGAATCGCCCAAAAATGGGTAGAGATGGAAGAGGAAAAATAAAAATGTTAGAGAGAATGTTTGAAAAAACTCTGTGGAGTTCAAGGTTTATTGTAATCCTTGCGGTAGTTTTCGGTCTTATCGGTGCAATTTCGCTATTTATCGTCGCAAGCTTTGATATTTACGACACTGCAAAATATGTCATTATGACTTACATAAACCATGAGCACCCTGACCACTTTCACGAAAATATAGTAAGCGGGATCATTGGAGCGGTCGATCTCTATCTTATCGGCGTTGTTATGCTTCTCTTCTCTTTTGGTCTTTATGAGCTTTTCATATCGGAGATCGACCCTGCAAAAGAGTCAGATCATGATGAGACACAACTTTTGGCTATCCACTCTCTTGATCAGCTAAAAGATAAGATATCAAAAGTAATAGTTATGGTACTTGTCGTTGGATTTTTTCAAAAAGTTGGTCATACACAATATAACGGCGCATTAGATATGCTATACTTAGCGCTATCAATTACTGCCGTAGCAGTTGGACTTTTCTTCTTAGGCAAAGTTGGAAAAAGCCATTAATTACATAAAGAGAGGATGGGGAACTTCTCTCTTTATCGGGCTGCCGCCCTCACTAAAAATTCACTTATATAAAGGCAATCAATGAGTAAAATATTTGTAGATGCATGTTTTGGCAAAGAGACTCCATACACTCCGGTTTGGATGATGAGACAGGCGGGTCGTTACCTTCCTGAGTATATGGAAGTCCGCGCGCAAGCCGGAGACTTTTTGAGTCTTTGTCATGACCCGAAAAAGGCTTGCGAAGTCACACTCCAACCAGTTGATATAGTTGGAGTAGATGCAGCTATACTATTTAGCGATATATTGGTTGTACCTGATGAGATGGGGATGGATCTGGAGTTTATAAAGGGTGAAGGTCCTAAATTTAATGACCCGATCAAGACAGAAGCAGACCTGAACAGACTCCTTGGAGGCGAAGAAGCTGCGTCTAGGCTTACTTATGTTTACGACACGATCAAGCTTATAAAAGAGCAGTTGGCAGACGATAAAGCACTTATCGGCTTTACCGGTGCTCCTTGGACTCTTGCTACTTATATGATAGAGGGTGAAGGTACAAAGACTTACAACATCTGTAAAAAAATGATGTACTCAAACCCTGAACTTCTTCATAAGATACTTGTAAAAGTAACAGAGGTCGTAAAGCTCTATATGGAGAAGCAGATCGAAGCTGGTATTGACGTTGTTCAGATATTCGACTCATGGGCTGCGGCGATCGAGCCTTCAAAATATGATGAGTTCTCTTGGAAATATATGGTCGAGATAGCAGACTACTTAAAAGCGAAGTATCCTCATATCCCTATAATTATGTTCCCAAAAGGCATTCCTGCATTTTTAGACAAAGTTTACGGAAACTTTGAAGTGTTCGGTGTTGACTGGTCAACTCCGATGGCTCTTGCCAAAGAGAAGCTGGGTGATAAGTATGTCCTTCAAGGAAATATGGAGCCGTGCAGACTCTACTCACAAGAGGCTACTACAGAGTGTGTTGAAGCTCTGCAGGATATTATGGGTGGTAAAAGACACATATTTAACCTCGGTCACGGCATCCTCCCGGATGTTCCGGTTGCAAACGCAAAACACTTTATAGCTGAGTGCCACAGAGTCAGTAAAAAGTAAGTGAAGACTATCTTCGGCCCTATAAACTCAAGAAGATTCGGTTCTTCTTTAGGCATAGACCTCTCCCCTGCCCTTAAACAGTGCAATTTTGACTGCCTTTACTGCGAACTGGCTCCAAGTGCAACGACAGATAAACAGAGAGATGTCGTAGAGGTCTCTACTATTATTGCCGAATTAAAAGAGCATCTGCACGATAAGATAGATGTCATAACCATAACCGCGAACGGTGAACCTACCCTCTACCCTCACCTAGATGAACTTATAGATGAGATAAACAAGATAAAAAATGACACCCAGACGCTCATCCTCACAAACAGCGCAACGCTTGTAGATGAAAAGGTATTTAACTCTCTTTTAAAACTTGACCAGGTCAAACTCTCTCTTGATGGCGTAAGCGAGAGTGTTTTTAAGAGGATTGACAGACCGCACGCGGGCATAGAGATAAAAGATATTGTTCAAAAGGTCATAGAGTTCAGCAACACCTTTAAAGGAAAACTCTTTATTGAGATTCTTTTTGTCCACGGACTAAACGACACTCAAGATGAGATAAAAAAACTAAATGATGTTCTTCTAAACTTAAAGGTCGCAAGAGTTGATCTTGGCACTATAGACCGCCCGCCTGCATATCCCGTTAGCGGACTTAGCTACAAAGAGCTTCATGACGCATCTCTGCTCTTTGATGCCTCTCTGCCTATCCATATAGTTTCAAGAATTCATGCTGAGCCAAACAACACTCACTATGACGATGAAGAGATTTTAAACACGCTGGACAAAAGACCGCTGACTATGGATGACATCAACCTGCTCTTTGATGAAGAGAGTAAAAAAAGGCTCCAAAGCCTTATATCTGATGCAAAAATAGTTACAAAAAAAGTCGGAAATCTGGAGTTTTTAATACTGCATGAAAACGAGAAGAGAAAACGCTCCAAGTAAGGGGTAAAATTCTTGACTTTTTAAAACCCATTGAGTATAATTCCGACCTATCAAACATTCCGAATTAGCTCAGCGGTAGAGTAGGTGACTGTTAATCACTTGGCCACTGGTTCGAATCCAGTATTCGGAGCCACACTTTTTATAATCCCTAAAATACGAACTTTCAGAGTTTTAAAAATCTTTGGTAGCTATATGGTAGCCATTTTGTGCCCAAAGTATGCTCAACAATACCATTTCTTTTTGAAATAGCCAAACTTATTATAGACGCAAATTAATACTATTTTACGATACAATAAGATTATGAAATTTGAATGGGATTTAAAAAAAGAAAAATCTAATATCAAAAAACATAAAGTGACGTTTGAAGAAGCTGCTTATGTTTTTAGCGATAAATATTCACTAACTCTTTTTGATAATAAACATTCAGAAGACGAAGAGAGATGGATATTATTAGGGAAATCTTTAAATGCTATGGTGCTCGTGGTAGTTCATACATTTAGAGATAAAGATGGTGTTGAAATTGTCAGAATAATATCTGCTAGAAAAGCGACAAAAAATGAGCAACAAATATACAATGAAAGGTGTCCATTATGAAAAAAGAGTATGATTTTACAAATGCCCAACAAGGTAAATTCTATAGACCATTAAATGAATTAGATATTCCAATATATTTGGATGATGATGTAAAAAAATTTTTTATGGACAAAATAAAAAGTACAAAAGATTTTTCGTTAAACACTATTATCAACTCATTATTAAAACAAGACATTGAGATTTCTAAAAAACTAGCATAATTTTCGGTACCGTGTGGGTGCACGACATTAATGCCAAATCAACTTTATGCAATAAATTTATATTTTGAAAACTCCTTAAAAAAAACCACTAAAAACTCAATTTACTTATCATGCCAAAATGTGTCCGCTGAATCCCCTTTTCATAAAAAAGAAGTTTTTTTATGCTAAAATGCCCGATATATATTTTTAAGTTTAAATGGAAATCTATCAAAATCACTACTAAGAAGCAGCAAACTGTTTATGGATGAGAAGCAAGACCTAATAAAAAAACTATCATTTTTTAGCTCGCTAAACGAAGAACAATTAAGCACGATAGGTAGTATTTCCAAAATAACGTCATATCCCAAAAACTCTATCCTATACTACGAAAACGACATAAACGACAGAATCTTTTTCTTGATCTCGGGGCTTTTGAAAGTCTACAAAATAGATAAGTTTGAAAATGAGATATTTCTCTACCACATACAGAAAAACTCACTTATTTCCGAGCTTACAACACTAGATGACAACTCAATTCACTGCTTCTCAAATGCAGAGTTTTTAGATGAGAGCACCGTTTTAGAAGTTGATTTTACTGAGTTTAAAAATGAGTTTCTCTCCAAAAACATCTTAAATAACGAGTTTATAAATGAGATACTTTTAAAAACCCAACAGCTTCACTGCGTGGTAAACAGAGAGCTTGTTTTTGATGCAACGGCAAAAGTGGCATATACTCTGCAAAATGATCTTGAGATGTTCAACTCTCTAAAGAGACACGAGATCTCTTTTATGCTCCATATTCAGCCTGAGACTCTCTCAAGGGTTTTAAAAAAACTAAAAAGAAACAATATAATAGATATTGAAAATTCCAATGTAGTAATTATAGATAGCCAAAAACTTAACAAGATAATTAAAGGGTAGCCGTTATGACAATAAAATTCAATAAAATAAGCACAAAAATAAAAGTAATTGGTGCCCTGCTTATACTGTTGGTTGTGGGCGTCATAGGAACGACCATATATTTAACACAACAAAACATCAAAGATGCTTTGGTTATCAATATTGCGGGAAAACAGAGAATGTTAACTCAGGAGATATCAAAATCTATTTTCTATATACAGTACAGTGGTGTTTATGATTTTAAAGAGGCCGACAAGGCTACTACAGAATTTATATATGGACTGAGTACTCTAAAAAACGGTGATAAAGAAAAAGGCATCTCGGCAGTCTCCACAAGCGAAATATCTGCTCAGCTGCAATATGTGGAAAAACTATGGGATAGCTTCTATACCGACATTAAAGAGTATAAACAACTTGTGTACTTAGAGATCAAGCAAGAGCAACGCATCAGTGAAATAATAGAATCCATACATATAAACAATAGCATACTTTTAGAAAATGTGGATAAGCTGGTAACAATGTATACAGACCACAGTGAAGGCAAAATAAACTTTATAAGAACATTTCAGTATCTTGCCGGCATTATGCTTTTTCTGATCTTTATATACTCGATTATACAACTCAAAACTATAGAGTCTAACGCAGACGCATTTATGCAGTACTCAAAAATGCTTGCGGATAACGAAGATATATCAAATCTTACTCCAATAGAGATACAAGCTGAGAGTGAAAGTGAGATCGTAGAGGTAAGCGATACTATAAACTGCTTTATCAATAAGATAAACTCAGCTGTAGAGTACTCAAATGAAGCACTTCTGCAGTCTCAAAAAGCCTCATCCAAACTAGAAGAGCTAACCGATGAGTTCGACTCAATACTAGGTGAGCTAAAAGATAAGTCACTAGCCTGCAAACACCTGGACAATAGTGAGGACATGGTTATAGCATCGACTGAAGAGTTGATGAACTCTACAAAAAAACTTGCAAATCTAAAAAAAGAGTTAGATGAACTGCTTAAGAACTGCCAAGTGCTTAAATAGCTAAAGCTTATCGGTATTCTAAGCAATGCTTATATTACAAATTCTTATTAAATTAATCCTATCTTAATTCTAAAAACTACTTATTTGACTTAAGTCAAAGATTTTAATTCCTCTAAAGTGATAACATAGCTCTGTTAATGGACACCTTAACAAAAAAATTTAGACGTGATTTATTCTAAATTACGCTTACAAATTAAAAATAGGAGAAAATATGTCACTTTCAAGAAGAGAATTTCTTAAAAGTTCAGCGGCGGCATCTGCTGCAGCGGCTGTTGGTATGAGCGTACCGGCAGAAGTTGAAGCGGCTGCTTCCCAAGCTGAAGGCGACTGGAGATGGGACAAGGCGGCTTGTCGTTTCTGCGGTACGGGCTGTGGTATTATGATGGCAACAAAGAACGGTAAAATCGTTGCTGTAAAAGGGGATCCCGCTGCACCGGTAAATCGTGGTCTTAACTGTATTAAAGGTTACTTCAATGCAAAGATCATGTATGGTGCCGACAGGCTAACTCAACCACTTCTAAGAGTCGATGCTAACGGTAACTTCGACAAAAAAGGTAAGTTTGCTCCAATATCATGGAAAAGAGCTTTTGATGAGATGGAAACTCACATCAAAAAGGCGCTAAAAGCAAGCGGTCCTGAAGGAGTCGGTATATTTGCATCGGGACAATATACCATTATGGAGGGTTATGCAGCCCAAAAAATGATGAAGGCAGGTTTTAGATCAAATGCGATCGATCCAAATGCTCGTCACTGTATGGCATCTGCCGTTGTCGGTTTTTACCAGACATTCGGTGTTGATGAGCCTTCAGGCTGTTATGATGATATAGAACTTACCGATACAATAGTATCTTGGGGTTCAAATATGGCGGAGATGCACCCTATTTTATGGTCACGTGTAACTGATAGAAAACTCTCAGACCCTGATCGTGTAAAGGTTGTCTCTATTCAAACCTACACACACAGAACTTCAGATTTGGCTGACATAGAGATAATCTTCTCTCCAAATACAGATGGAGCTATCTGGAACTATATTGCCAGAGAGATCGTTATGAGAGATGAAAAAGAGGGCATTATTGACTGGGATTTCGTCAAGAAACATATGATATTTGCAGCCGGACCTGTAAACATAGGTTACGGTATGAGAAGAGAGGGTGAAAAATCACTAAAAGAGGGCAAGTACAGCGCATTAGAGATGGAGACTATCTCTAAAGAGATGAGTACAGTGGTATCTAAAAAAGAGGGTCCTGCTCTTGAGCCTTACGGCTATAAAGCTGGTGACACTATGAAGCATACTGCCGGTACTTTAGGTCACTGGGAGATCTCTTTTGAAGAGTATAAAAAATCTCTAGAGCCTTATGATCTTCACTATACGGCGACCATTTCAAAAGGTAATCCTGATGAAAATCTTGAAGAGTTCAAAGATAAACTTCAAGCTTTAGCTAACCTCTACATTGAAAAAAACAGAAAAGTAGTATCTTTCTGGACCATGGGTATGAATCAGCACACTCGCGGTACCTGGGTAAATACACTCTCATACAATGTACACTTTATGCTAAACAAGCAAGCTGTTCCAGGTTCTGGAGCATTTTCTCTGACAGGTCAGCCTTCAGCGTGTGGAACTGCTCGTGAAGTCGGTACATTTACGCACAGACTTCCTGCCGATATGATGGTAGCAAACCCTGAGCACAGAAAAATCTCAGAGCACAAATGGATGGTTCCTGAGGGAACAATTAATCCTGTAGGTGTTCAGCATATCATGAAGATACACCGTGATATTGAAGACGGTCTCATCAAATTTGCATGGGTAAACGTATGTAACCCTTATCAAGATACTGCAAGTGCTACTCACTGGATCAAAGCGGCACGTGAAATGGATAACTTTATAGTTACATCTGATGGCTATCCTGGTATCTCGGCAAAGGTTTCTGACCTTATTTTACCTTCTGCTATGATATATGAGAAGTGGGGAGCATACGGAAACGCTGAGCGTCGTACACAGCACTGGAGACAGCAGGTCATCCCTGTTGGTGACTCTATGAGTGATACATGGCAGTGGGTCGAGCTATCAAAAAGATTCACGGTCAAAGATGTATGGGGTGAGTGGGCTCCAAGCGGTCCTAGAAAAGATAAGCTTCCAAGCGTTATAGAGCAAGCAAAAGCTATGGGCTACAACGAAAACACGACTATGTTTGAGATACTATTTGCAAACGATATTGCAAAATCATACAAACTTGACCAAAATGATCCTATCCAAAAAGGGTACGATAACTCTGAGGGTTACGGAGACAGCAGGAATGTTGTAGGAAGTGACGGAAAAGTCTTCAAAGGATATGGATTTTTTATTCACAAATATCTTTTTGAGGAGTATGCAGCGTTTACTCGCGGACATGGGCATGACCTTGCACCGTTTGATATGTACCATAAAGTTCGTGGTCTTAAATGGCCTGTTGTTGACGGTAAAGAGACACAGTGGAGATTTAACGCTAAGTACGATCCTTATGCTGCAAAAGCTACAAAAGAGAGCGGAAATTCACACGCATTTTACGGAACACTTGCTAAAGCGCTTCCTTCCGGAGATTTACAAGGCGTTAAAGATAAAGAGAAGAAGTCTTTAGCTAACAAAGCCAAAATATTTGCTCGTCCGTATATGGATCCACCGGAAATGCCGGATGAAAAGTACGATACATGGCTATGTACGGGACGTGTGCTAGAACACTGGCACTCTGGAACTATGACTATGCGTGTACCTGAACTCTACCGTGCCGTACCTGAGGCTCTATGTTATATGCACCCAAAAGATGCTGAGAACAAAGATCTTAAACAGGGTGGCTTATGCTGGGTTGAATCTCGTCGTGGCAGAGTAAAAGCAAGAGTTGAGACAAGAGGAAGAAACAGACCTCCAAGAGGTTTGGTATTTGTTCCGTGGTTTGATGAGAAGGTGTTTATAAATAAAGTGTGTCTGGATGCAACGTGTCCAATGTCAAAACAGACCGACTTTAAAAAATGCGCCGTAAAAATCTATAAAGCGTAAATGAAAAGGAGAGGCAGTTCAATTTATAAAACTGCCTGTAGATATGAGAAGCAAAACAGAGAATGACAGAAGAAAATTTATCTTAAGAATGGCAAGAGGTGCAGGTATAACTGCACTTGGCGGGTTTATATGGAGTGCGTATGTTGATGAAGTCACGGCTTCACAACTTATTTTGCGTCCGCCTGGTGCCATAAAAGAGGACGATTTTCTTCGTACCTGTATTAAGTGCGGGCTTTGCGTAGAAGCATGTCCTTATGATACTCTGCTACTTGCAAAACCGGGAGACAACAAACCTTTGGGAACACCATATTTTATTCCCAGAGATATTCCTTGTTATATGTGTCCTGATATTCCGTGTGTACCGGTATGCCCAAGTGGAGCACTAGATGAATCAAGCGTTACTACAGATGGCAAACTTGACATAAAAATAGCCGAGATGGGGCTTGCTGTTATTGACAGAGAGACCTGTATAGCTTTTTGGGGGATTCAGTGTGATGCCTGTTATAGAGCCTGCCCTATTCTGGGTGAGGCAATAACAGTTGAGTACAGCAAAAATGACAGAACAGGAAAGCATGCCTACCTGACACCTCTTGTTCATTCAGACGCCTGCACAGGTTGCGGGCTTTGCGAAAAGGCGTGCGTAACTGACAAAGCTTCTATATTTGTACTTCCAAAAGAGGTTGCAATGGGTAAAGCGGGAAGTTACTACATAAAAGGCTGGGACAAAAGTGATGAGAAGCGTCTAGAAGAGGCTTCTTCCATCAAATCGACTACGGAGATAAGCAAAGAGAAGGCTATCGACTCTCTAAATAGCGATATGGAGGATTTATACTAATGAGAACTCTTTGGAATAAATAC
Source organism: Sulfurimonas crateris (assembly GCF_005217605.1). NCBI lineage: Bacteria > Pseudomonadati > Campylobacterota > Epsilonproteobacteria > Campylobacterales > Sulfurimonadaceae > Sulfurimonas > Sulfurimonas crateris. The sequence goes on from NZ_SZPX01000005.1 coordinate 73,227, forward strand.
CGCTATCTAATGTTTAGAAGAACAACACAGATAGGTCTGCTATTTTTGTACTTTGGAGCAAATATGTGGGGATGGGAGATACTTATGGGCAACCTAAGCTCTTCTCTCCTCTTTGGCATGATCCCTTTAAGCGACCCATACGCAGCACTGCAGATGCTAGCTGCAGGCGCTCTTTTAGCGACTGATATAATAGTCGGTGCTTTAATAATTACCGTTTTTTATATGATAATTGGCGGTCGTGCATTTTGCAGCTGGGTTTGTCCCGTAAATATAGTGACAGATGCTGCGGCACTTTTAAGAAGAAAGATAGGAGTTGACGAATTTGCCAAGAGACAACCAGCTTCGCGAAATATGCGATACTGGGTCTTGGCACTTAGTCTGATCATCTCTTTTTTGATGGGCATAACTGCTTTTGAATTTATATCGCCTATATCAATACTTCACAGAGGTATAATATTTGGCTTTGGATTTGGCTGGGCGGCAGTTCTTATTATCTTTCTTTTTGATCTTTTAGTTCTAAAAAACGGATGGTGCGGTCACATCTGCCCTCTTGGCGGGTTCTACTCGCTTGTAGGTAAGTTTAGTTTGATAAGAGTAAAACATACTCAGGAAAACTGCACCGAGTGTATGAAGTGTAAAGTTGTCTGCCCAGAACAGCAGGTTCTTTATATGATAGGCAAGGAGAGCATTCCTGTTCTCTCTGGCGAGTGTACAAACTGTGCAAGATGCATAGAGGTTTGTGATGATAATGCTCTTGGTTTTTCAATAAGAGAGTTAGTAAAAAATAAAAAAGTGGGAGATTAAAATGAAGGCAATGTATAAAATAACGTTTGGTTTGACTGCCTTACTGATGGTCGGTTTCATCGGTGACGGCGCTCAAGCTGCACAACAAAAAGGTGTGAATGCAACAATTTCTGAGGAGTCGTTGGGATTAAGAAAAACAGATATTTACAGCGAGGATGGCACGGTAGCAGATGAGACAAAATACTCAACGGAACAGGCAACTACGAGTACAAAAATAAAAAGAGCGTTTCAGGATGCTCCGCCGATGATTCCTCATGATACTGTCGGTATGCTTCCGATCAAGATAAACGACAATAGATGTATCAGCTGTCATATGCCTGATATCGCAGGTTCTATGGGTGCGACTCCTATTCCGGATTCACACTTTACGGATTTTAGACCTAAACATAAAGTTGAAGGCGGTGTGTTTAAGCAAGTGATTGATCCTTACAAGAACGAAGTGGCTATAAAAGAGGATAACAAGCTTCAGGGTGCTAGATTTAACTGTTCTCAGTGTCATGCTCCGCAATCAGAGGGCGAGTTAGTAGTTGAAAATACTTTTGAGCCTGTTTTTACAAGCAAAGATGGTGCAGAAAAATCAAGCTGGAGCGGTAAAAAACTTACAGAAGCTCTAAATACGCTCGGTGATGAGAGTTTTATTACGCAAGATGATATTGCAAACAAGAACTCTCCTGCAGGCAGTTTAGAGGGTGCAAAGCACTAATGCAAAGAAGAGAGCTCTTTAGCTCTCTTGCTTCATCAATAAACACAAAGAAGCAAGAGAAACTCTTAAGACCGCCATATTTTAGCGATGAATCTCTTTTTCATAAAGAGTGTAACAAATGCGATGCCAAGTGCGCCTCTGTTTGTGAAGAAGATATAATAAAGATCGCAGATAATAAAACTCCGCATCTGCTTTTTTCTAGTAGCGGCTGTACATATTGCGACAAATGCGCCGATGCCTGTGAATACGGAGTGTTAAACATTGAGAATAAAAACAGAGTTGCGGCTATAATCTCAATTGACAAAAGCAGCTGTATAAGCTGGGGACATACCATGTGTTTTTCATGTAAAGATCCATGTATGTTCAGTGCGATAGATTTTAAAGCGATGTTTATGCCAAGCATAAACGAGAACTGTACTGCATGCGGACTATGTATAAGCAGATGTCCGACAGATGCAATAAAAGTAAAGGTTGTTTAATGAGAGCATTACTGTTTTTAGCTCTTCTATTTTCGCTTCTTTTTTCTTCAGAGATAAAAGAGCCGATTAGAAGTTTTACCTCAAGCGGCGGTGTCGTTGACCTGCTCTATAAAAATGGAAAACTTTACAGCGCTACAAATGCCAGCTGTGTAGATATCTTTGACTACAAAAGCGGAGAGCTTATTAAGAAGATTAAAGTTGAGAAGATAGAGGACTTTATGGGTGATCTCGTAGACTCAAAAGTCTACTCTGTAGATCTGTTTGACGAAAAGATATTGGTTCTTTCACAGGACAGGCAGGGATTTAGAAGAGTTCATATACATCAAGATGAAAAGAGCAAGCTTCTGTTTGACTACTCCAAATCTCTTACCGTTTCAAAGGCGAGATTTTTGGATGAAAACACTATTTTGCTTGGACTGCTAAGCAATGAACTGGTCTCATATGACATCAACAAAGGCTCCATAAACTGGATGATCCAAGTCTCGGGCGCAAAATTTTCCGACTTTGTTCTAAGTGAGACAAAAGAGATAGTGGTAGTTGCCGATGAGAGCGGGGATCTGAAGATCCACAGCACAAAAGACGGAAAACGGCTAAAACTTCTCTCAGGACAAAATCTGGACAACGTGTTTCAGGTTGATTATAAGAACAGTGTCATAGCGACTGCGGGGCAAGACAGAAGAGCCGTTATTTACGATTTAAAGTCAGACTCATCACACTACTTTGAGTCAGGATTTTTGATCTATAGTGTCGGTCTGTCGCCAAGCGGCAGAGTAGTCGGATATGCAAGCGATGAGGAGAACAATATATCACTTGTCGATCTCTCTACAAAAGAGTTGCTCGGCATATTTGGCGGTAACAAAATGACTCTTACAAAAATAGTTTTTGTAGATGAGAGTGAGTTTTTAGCCGCTAGTGATGACAGGGTCATTAATCTATATAGTGTAAAATAAAAAAGAGAAAAGGAAATATAATGAATATCTCAAGTATAGTAGTTCAAACAGTGCCAAAATACCTAGAAGAAGTTGTTGAAAACCTTAAAAATTGTGATGCGTGTGACTACCATATGCATGATGAAAAAGGCAGAATAATTATTACGATAGAGGGTGACGGAGTTGCTCAGGAGCTTGAAAAGCTAAGAGTTATAGAATCAATACCTCACGTAATTGCAGCGGATATGCAGATGTCTTACAGTGAAGATGAACTTGATGCACATATGGAAGTGATAAACGGTGGAGATGCCGTTCCAAAGATGCTAAACGACGACTCGATTGATGCTTCTAAAATAGTATACAACGGCGATCTAAAGAAAAAAGATGATCTGGCTACTTTTACTAAAAAATTTGATGAAACGAAGAGGTGAATTTTGTCCGTAATATTTGAGTCAACTATAAAAATGGCTCCCAAGAGCCGTGAAGAGTGGTATATAGAGTTAAAAGATACAATAAGCGGAAAAACAGAGATATGCAAGAATCTCCAAGAGTACTCCAAAAAGGTCGAGGAGCTTGGAGCAGACTATGGCGGACATGTGGATGAAGTGAGATGGATCAAAGATGAGAGCGTTCCGCTTCACGTAATGGACGTGGTCAGGTTCGAGATGTCTAAACTGCAAAGAGAGCTAGAAGATGAGATGGGAAAACCGCTAATTAGCGAGGATGCAAGTTAGATGGAAGCAAAAGCTATAAGAACAACAAGATACTTAAACAAAAGCGAAATAAAAGAGCATCTAAAAAACGTAGAGTTTATCATTATGGCAGCACCATCACCGGAACAATTCAAAGAGAGCCCGATCCACTTTACTATATTTTTAAATACATCTGATAACCTGCCTAAAGATATCCAAGATGCTATTTTAGATAAATTTTTAGATGAAAACGGCATACAAAACCCTATAGAGATGATGAGCCAGATCATGCCGGTGGGCTTCTCTGAGGGCTCTCATGAGACACTTATGCCTCTGCTTCTTATAAAAAAAGAGGATATGGTAAACATCCCGAGTGTGCCGTTGTTTGTCTTTGATTTTCTGGCAGACTCGGAGAACTTCTATGAGGCAAAAGAGAAGAGCTTGACCGGCTGGAGCTACAGCTACAGCGACTAAAACTTAAAAGAGAGAGACTCTATCTCATCTACTGTTTTTACAATATGATGCGATAGATTTTCACACCCGTTTTTTGTAACTAAGATATCATCCTCTATCCTGATCCCTATCCCGCGATACTTTTTCGCTACACTTTTGTCGTTTTTGTCAATATAGAGACCCGGCTCAATTGTAAGCACCATCCCTTTTTGCAGAGCTATCTCTCTCTCTTTTGCGTCTCTGTATGGTGCTGGGTCATGAACATCTATCCCCATCCAGTGACCTATGCCGTGCGGATAGTATTTTTTGTGCTTATTCTCTTTTATGAGCTTTTTATAATCACCCTTTAAAATTCCAAGCTCCACCATCCCTTTTGTAAGAAGTTTTTCGGCACTCTCTTGAAGATGGCTTCTTTTAACAAGCGGCTTTATCATAGATATTATTCTAAGCTGTGTATTTAAAACCAGATTATAAAGCTCTTTTTGAGCCTTTGAATACTTTGCGTTTACCGGTATCGTCCTTGTTATGTCACTTGCGTAGTAATTATGCTCGCATCCAGCATCTATGAGTATTAGCTCGCCCTCTACAAGCAGTTTGTCGTTTTTGATGTAGTGAAGCGTGTTTGCATTGTTTCCGCATGCCACTATTGAGGTGTATGCATCACTGTACGCCGCATTTACTTTAAACTCATGCTCTATCTCGGCTTGAAGCTGATACTCGTACTTGCCTATTTTATCCATTGTCATGGCTCTGTGATGCGCTTTTGCGGTAATATTGATCGACTCTTTTATCATCTCTATCTCTGCGGCTGATTTTATAAGTCTCATCTTCTGCACAAGCGGTACTATGTCATGCTTGGCTTTAATATCTTTTGTCAATTTTGAGACTTTTTTAACGACGCTTTTTTTTGAACTTGACTCAAAGTAGATATTTTTCTTCCCTTTTATATGCCCTTTAAATCTTTTTTCAAAATCTTCTATTGCGCAGACCTCATCTACCAAAAATATCTTTTTAGCCTCTTTGACACCTAGCCTCTCGCCCGTCCAAAGCTCAATAAATTTGTCTTTTTTGTGAAGGAACAGAACTGTTTTTGTCTTGCCTTTGCTCTTTAAAAATAGAAGTGCCGCGCTATCCTCTTTAAAACCGCAAAGGTAGTAGAAATTGCTATCTTGTCTGTATGGATGATGTGTGTCGTGAGAGCGTGTTGCGGGTTCTGCGCTAAATATAACTCCAATAGAATCATTTGAGAGTTTTTTTAACAGCCGCTCTCTTCTTTTTTTGTACTCCTGCTCTTTTATCATCTGCATACTCCGTCCAACCACTCGATATTTTGCATTATTATCTCAGACAGAGCGCTTTTAAAAGCCTCTGCCCCGCCCTGTGCATCAAGGCTCTTTGTCATGGCTTTTGAGCTAAACGTCTGGTTTTTAAAAACATTGTTTGTCTTAGAATCTATCAGCGAGAGATTTAAAACAACCTCGACATGAGACTCTTTCATATCTTCGCTAAAGAACTGCATAAACTTCTCTATGTTCGTCTCTAGTATAAAATCACTTTTTATTCTCGACTTTGATGGGTGAACGCTCTTAAAGAGTCCTGCCTCTCTTATGCTTTTTAAAAGAATGGACTCTATCATAACACTCGGTGATTCTTGCCACTGTGACTGAGAGTAGGCAAAGACTCTCCTGTTTGACTCCATATACTCCATTCTGTGCGATGAGAGTGAGCTTGAAGAAAAAGCTTTTGAGATTTTGAGTGACTTCTCTTTGAAGCCAAGAGCGCTGCTGTTTATCTTTAGATCATCTATTGCAACACTATACTGCGCAACCGAAGGCTTTATTGTTGTACAACCGCTTAAAAACAGTAATAAAATTATTAAAACTACTCTCATCTATTTCTCCCCCGGTCCTTTTTTGATCTCTTCTTTCATAAACATTATGTCCGCAGGACTTCTCTCATACCTGCTTATTGTCTCTTCAATTTTTAGTATGAGATTTTGCATATCCAAAAGAGTACTGTTCATAGCAGGAGCTATTTCACCACTAATCTCTTTTATATTATTCTCGCCGCTCTCTATTGCCATGCTAAATCTGTTCATTGACTCCTCTATGCCCAAGTAGCTATTTTTTATAGAGTCAAATGCTGCGGATATATCATCTTCGAATCTACCGCTTTTGCTTACAAGCTCATCAACTCTAGGTATAAGTTTATCAATTTTTTCAGATGAGTTTTTTAGATTTTTCATACTCTCTTTAAAATTTTGTGTCGTATTTTCATCAAGTATGCTGTTTATTTTGGAGATCAAAATAGCGCTGTTTTTCAGAAGAGTAGTTATCTCCTCCTGATTTTTATCACTTAGCAACCTGCTTGTTTTTTGAAGTGTATCTGCCAGATCTTCAGATATATCTATAAACCTGTTCTCTAGTTTTATAAGGATAGAGGGAACGGACTTTATTACTGGATAATCTTCATTCTCTCTAAGTGCAAGCGGTTTTGCATCTACATCACCGTTTATGGTAAGGTTTATATAGCTAAGACCGGTAATTCCCTGAGATGTAAGCTGCGCCTCCGTTGATGTCTTTATAGGAGTCTCTTTTAGTATCTCGACCAAGACCTCAACCTGTTCTAAGTTGTGTCTGCTTATGCCAAGATCTACCACTTTTCCTACGCTCAGTCCCTTATATTTAACGGGCGCATCAAGATTAAGTCCTAAAACGGACTCATTAAAGTATATGATATATCTCTGCATTTGAGCCTCTTTAGTCGGCTTTAAAAGCCAAAAACCAAACATAGCCATACCTGCAATCCCGATAAGTACCAAAATTCCTATAACAACATAATTTACTCTGTTATTCATGAAATCCGACCTTGTTTATATCCATATTAAAAAATCTACTGATAAAATCACTATTTGAACCCGATAAATTTTCCAAACTTCCCTCGTAGACTATTTTTTTATCATCAATTATAGCAAGAGTGTCGATTGTATCATAAACGGACTGTAAGTCGTGTGATACCATAACGACGCTAAGTTTTAGAGTGTCACGAAGCTTCACTATAAGAGCGTCAAACTCTTTTACAGAAATAGGGTCCAGACCGCTTGTCGGCTCATCCAAAAATAGAAGTTCAGGATCCATAACAAGCGCGCGGGCAAGCCCTGCTTTTTTCTTCATCCCCCCGCTGAGCTGGGATGGGTAAAGAGCTCCGTCACCCTGTTTTAATCCGACAATGCTTATCTTAAAATCGACTATCTCATCGATCATAGCATCTGAGAGATCGGTGTACTCTACAAGAGGAAGAGCTATGTTCTCTTTTAGGGTGAGTGACGAAAAAAGAGCGGCTGATTGAAACAGAACACCCCACATCTGTCTAAGCTTCTGGGCCTCTTTATATTGTATATTTTTAAGATCATATCCCAGTACTCTGATGCTTCCGCTTTGCGGCTCTTGAAGCATTAACATCTCTCTAAGAAGTGTTGTTTTTCCGGCACCGCTAGGTCCCATTATTGCATATATCTCACCCTTTTTTATATTTAGGCTAAGTCCGTCATGAACCACTCTCTCATCAAAAACTGTTCTTAAATCTCTAACTTCGATTATATTGCTCATCATATTCCCAGCTTTGTAAGAATAATTGAGAAGATAGCGTCACATATTATTACTGCAAATATGGCTTCAACAACGCTCTTTGTCGTGTTGCTTCCAAGGCTTTGCGTACTGTCTTCTACGCTAAGCCCTCTATGAATTGCTATTGCAGCAATTAAAAAACCAAAAAACGGTCCTTTTACAATACCGACAAAAAAGTGTTTTGCCGCAATAACCTCTGCAAATCTATCTAAAAAAAGAGTTGAACTGATGCCCAGATCGATACTTGCTATGATCATACCGCCGAGTATCCCCATAATATCTGCTACAAAGATAAGGATGGGCACGACTATCATCAGTGCAAAAATTCTAGGAAGAACCAAGAATTTATATGGGTTAAACCCCATAGTCTTCATCGCATCAAGCTCTTGGGTTATCTTCATAGTACCTATTTGTGCCGTATAAGCTGAAGCGCTTCTTCCCGCTATGACTATGGCAGTTATAAGAGGGGCTAGTTCTCTTAGTATTGATATTCCAAGCATATCAACTATAAATATATTTGCTCCATATATTTTTAGCTGATATGCCGACTGATATGCGACTACGACCCCTATCAAAAATGTTGTAATCGAGACTATGCTCAGAGCTTTTACACCACTCTCGTTGATCTCAAAAAGCATCTCTTTGTACCTGATGTTCTTTAAAGATGAGAGGTAGTGAAAAGTGTTTGCAAACAGCTCTCCCAAAAAGGCTATAAAATCTACAAAGAGAGTATATTTATAGTAGGTCAATCTGCCTAATCTCTCCAAAATCCCTCTTTTTTTAGGCTCTGCTTTTTTCTCATATCTGCTTTTTTGCCTTTTTACTAAAGCAAGCATACTTAAAATATCTTCATCATCACATACGATTTCTAACTTGATAGCATCTAATTTTAGTTCTTCTTCAAGATTATAAAAAAATATAGCAGCGGCACTATCTAGCAGAGTTGCTTTTGTAAAATCTAAGAGTACGGTTTTGTATTTGTGTAATTGGAGAGCGTTGATCTTTTTTTGGATTTTTGAGATGTTATAAAGGGTCAACCCTCCCCCGAATGTTAGAGAGAGAAGGTTGTCGGCATAAGAGATATCTAAAGATGAATTTTGCATAACAAAATATTAAAAATCCCTCTCTAAAAGTTTATTTACTTTTAGTATCGTAATAATTCTATCCTCTTGTTTTCCGACTCCGTCAATGAGAGTGTCATCGCCGTTTGCAGTCTCAGGCGCAGGCCCTATTCTGGATTTTTTAATTCTTATAGCCATGGTTAGTCTGTCGATAACAAAGCCAGCTATATCATCTCCGTGTCTCATAACTATAAATCTTGTATCTTCGTTATGTTTTTTAGGGCTTAGTCCAAATTTAAGACGCAGATCGATCAAAGGTATAACAGCGCCGCGCATATTAAAAACACCTACTACATACTTTGGAACCTGAGGAACTCTTGTCCACGGAAACGGTTTGATGATCTCTTGAATAGCCAAAATAGGAACCGCATACTCTTCATCTCCGATTATAAATCCGACAAGCTGAACTATATCCTCAGAGTGGTTTATGCTCTCCTGCTCCGACTTGCTCTGTTTGCTGATTATCTCTTTTAATTTTTCGCTCATTATAAAAACTCCGATCTAAAATTAATATTTCTCTGCACTACACTTGATAGGTAGTCTGCTGAGTAAGGCTTGGTTATATACTCGACCATTCCGGACTCTACTCCGCGCATACGGTCAGATTTGCCTGTTCGTGATGTTACCGCGATGAGAGGCAGGTTTTTATAGCGGTTATATTTCTTGATCTCTGTTGCCAATGTATATCCGTCCATTCTAGGCATCTCAATATCGATTAGCATCGCATCAAAGCTATAATCACCCTGCTTTAGTATACTTAGAGCTTCTTGACCGTCACCTGCTTCAACAAGAGCAACTCCTAGAGGCTCCAGTGCTTTTCGCATAATGGTTCTGTCCGTCTTGGAGTCATCTACTATCATAACCGTATAATCACTAGCTTTTGTCTTTTCGCGCGTCAACATCGCCGCATCTGAAGTAGAGTCTGCTATTGCCGATGCTTTGACATGTTTTGCCATATCCATGATCGCCACAACGTCAACGATAAGCGTAACTCCTCCATCACCGCGGATAGTTGCACCCGCAATCCCTTCAATACCCTTCAGGAACTCTCCTAGAGATTTTATAACTATCTCTTCTTGACCGACAAGAGTATCTACAATAAGTCCTAGTTTGCTTGTACCAAGACCCAGAACTACGACATAAGCGTATTCGCTTGAATCAAGTATACGCTCTACTTCAAAAATATCTCCGATATGCACAAGAGGGAGGACATCTTCACGAAGTCTCATTACCGAGCGCCCTTCAACCGTGTAAACCTCATCGGTAGATATCCTAACGGTCTCTAGAACAGATGCTAGAGGAATAGCGTAATGCTCCTCTTGAACACCAACAAGAAGCGCTTGAATAATAGCAAGAGTCAACGGAATTTTGAGCTTCATAGATGTTCCGACACCAAGTTCGCTGTCTATATCTATAATACCGTTTAGTTTTTCAATATTTGTCTTTACAACGTCCATACCGACACCGCGACCAGATACGTTGGTGACTTTTGCCGCCATTGAGAAACCTGGTCTGAAGATAAGAGTGAACGCCTCTTTATCACTCATATTTTCAGCCTCTTTTTGAGTGATAATACCCTTCTCAAGAGATTTTTTCTTAAGCAGTTCTACATCAAGACCTTTACCGTCATCATCTATCTGAATAACGATCTGATTACCCTCGTTGTATGCCTTTAGCTTAATAGTTCCTGTCTCACTCTTGCCCTGCTCTGCACGAACAGAAGGTATCTCGATACCGTGATCGCATGAGTTTCTTATGATATGGACTAATGGGTCCCCGACCTCTTCGACTATAGATTTGTCAAGCTCTGTATCTTCACCGAATATCTCAAGCTCTATCTTTTTGTTAAGCTCACGGCTTAAGTCACGTATCATTCTAGGGAACTTGTTAAACACTTTTCCAATTGGGAGCATTCTTGTCTTCATAACCGCTATCTGAAGGTCTGTAGTAACAAGCGAGACGATAGATACTACCTGATTTAGCTCCTCTAAAAAGCCCTCTCCCTCATAACGCTCTTCAACATCGTCATTTATCTTGATAAGTCTGTTCTTTGCAAGAACAAGCTCTCCGATAAGGTTCATAAGATGATCAAGTCTCTTAACATCAACGCGTATGGTCTGCTCAACCGTAGAAGCTTTTTTCGCAGGTGCCGCAGCTCTTGCATCATCTGATGTGCCTTCATCCTCACTTATTGAAGCAGGTTTTGGTGCAGGAGTCACAGGTACCGGAGTTTTAGAAGCAGGCTCTACCGGCTCATCTTTAGGCTCTTGTTCGCTCTCTTGCTCATCCGCCGATGTAGATTTTGCTTCTCTTTTTGCTTTATCTTCCGCCTGTCTCTGCTGCAGGAGTCTCTCTATCTCCGCTTCAAGCTCGTCTGGATCCATATTGTCATAGTCAGGCTCGTCCTCAGCTACAGCTTCCTCTTGTGAAGTTTTATCTTCAGCTGCCTGAGTCTCATCTACAACAGGAGATTCAACCTCTCCCGTTCCGCCTGTACACTTGTCAAGTCTGGATACACAAGCAGATACATCGATCCCGCCATCAGAACTTGTGTCACGGATAATATTTAAAAGAGCCTTCATAAGATCTATAGACTCCAAAATAACATCCATGATGTCGGCATCTATAACTAACTCGCCGTGTCTTGCCTTGTTTAAAACATCTTCCATATGGTGAGTCAGGTGAGTCAGAACGTCAAAGTTTAAAAATGACGATGCTCCCTTGATCGTGTGCGCAACGCGAAATATTCTATTTAAAAGTTCTAAATCTCGGGGGTTGTTCTCCAGCTCCACCAAATCCTGATCTAACTGCTCTATAAGCTCGAAAGACTCGACTAAAAAATCTTGCAGTATCTCTTGAAATTCATCCATATTTTCACTCCTACTTCATATGAGCACGAACGATGCGTGCTACTTCATTATAAAATGCGCTTGCTTTGAACTTAACCAAATAAGCTTCACCGCCTGCTTCAACACCTCTGTCTTCACTAAAATGATCACTTATAGAGGAGTTAAAGACGATCGGTATATTGTCAAATCTGCCATCCTCTTTTACATTTGCCGCAAAATGGAAACCATCCATTCTAGGCATCTCCACATCCGAAATGATAATTTTTAAAGTATCTGGAAGCTCTTTGCCGTAGAGCTCATAAAGTTCATCAAGCTTCTGCAGTCCCTCTTTGCCGTCCATCGCTTCAAGAACATCAAATCCCATCTTAACAAGCGCCTCTTTTACTATTTTTCTAGCAGTAGAGCTGTCATCAAGAACAAGAGCTACTCCGCTAAATGTCTCGTTCTCTGTCGTATTGAACTGAGTGTCGGGCTCATAGAGTCCCAAGTCCTGAATAACACTCTCAAGATCAAGGATAAGAAGAACATTGTCCCCCTCTATTTTTGTAACACCCGTGATCTTACTGCCATCAACCGTTGCACCGTCACTCATAAAAGATGCCGGCTCTATGTCCGCCCAGCTTATTCTTCTTATTCTTTTTGCCTCATGGACTACAAAACCTATAAGAACGTTATTAAACTCCGTAATTATTACTCTTGCATTTTTTTGAGCATTCTCTGGCTCTTTGATATTCATCCATTTTGCTAAATTCACTACGGGAATAACAACGTTTCTTAGATCAAATATGCCCTCTATAAATTCTGGAGTACCTGGTAGTTCCGTTAATTTCGGTAGTTTTATTATCTCTCGAACTTTTGAGACATTTACACCGTAAATGCCCTCGTAGACCCTGTCATCTTCTTGTTTGAAGATGCGAAAATCCACAAGTTCCATCTCATTCGAGCCGACTTTTAGTGAATGTTCTATATTCATATTTTAATTTCCTTTTGAGAAAATTTCTTCCTGCAAAAATTGTATGCTGTCTTTAAATTCTACAATAAAATATCTTTGATTGCACGCAAAAGCGCCAAGGTTTATATATAAAAACTCTTTTAATTTCACACTTCTGTTCTGGTGAAAATGACCCTCGATAAAGTAGTCACAACTGTACTTGCCATCAAGCCTTTTGGCCATAAACTCCTCTAGACCCACAAACTCTTTGCAATCATTTTTTTTGCCAAGATACTCATCAAGCTTCTTTAGTATGTAGTGGTTGCTTATGGAGTCTATTGCTCGTAGCAGATACAAAACACAAGAGCTTCTAATAATAGTTGTGTAAATTTTATACCCTAGATCGCTTTCTATGTCGCCGTGAGAGAGCAGGACTTTTTTTCCATCCATCCGGCACTCTACAGGTTGTGAAGAGATTGGAAAAACTTTTGCTTTTGGAAAAACAGTTGTAAGATTAAAATCATGATTTCCCTCCAGATAGAGCACCTCTACCTCTGCAGATATCCTGTTTATTAGAGTGATAGCCTCTTGGTTTATTTTATGAGTTTGAGGTATCTCTCCAAAAAGTGCATCAAATATATCGCCCATTAAGATGAGCTGCGGGCAGGATATCTTTTTGGAGTCTATATCTCTTAAAAACTCCAAAAAGTGAGGACGTTTGTGCGAGTAGTGTGCGTCTGCTACGACAACAGCCCCCTTTTTGATCTCCAAATTACGGGACATAGGCTATGTTTGGTATCCCTAAATCTTCATCAAGCCCCATCATCAGGTTGGCATTGACGACCGCGGCTGAAGAGGCGCCTCTCATAAGGTTGTCTATCGCACTTGATATAAAGAGAATATTGCCTTTTTCTAAAGAAGCTTTGCTTTGCTTTACATAAATATCGCAAAAGTTTGTCCCCGCTACGTTTTTCATATCAACTGGATTTTTGCTCACTCTTACGTGTTTAGCATCTTTATAGTACGCCTCAAGGAGTTCATGTGCATCAAAATCTCCCTCGACCTGAATATAGATAGAGCTTAACATTCCACGCGTAATAGGAACTAGATGCGGAACAAAATGCACCTCTTCAAAATCAACTCCCAGTTTTTGAGCGATCTCAGGTGCGTGTCTGTGCATAAGAGGATTATATGCAAAAAGATTCTCATTTACATTCACAAAGTGAGTTGTTTCGCTCAGTTTTTTTCCTGCCCCGCTAACACCTGTTTTTGCATCTATAATTATAGGAGTATTTTTTACTCTCTTCTCCATAAACGGTAAAACACCCAATATCGCAGAGGTTGGAAAGCATCCCGGATTTGCGACCAAAGAGGCAGACTTCAACTCTTTGCGAAAGAGTTCTGGAAGACCGTAAACCGCTTTTGCCAAATTTTGAGCATCTGTATGCGGACAGTAAAACTTCTCATAAATATCTTGCGGCAATCTATAGTCAGCCGAGAGATCAACTACTTTTATGCCCTTTGCAATAAGCGGCTTCACATAAGCCATAGCGCTCTGATGCGGAAGTGCTAAAAAAACAAGCGCACAAGACGTCGCACACTCCTCAACGTCAGCTTTTTTTACATCTAAGTCACAAACCTTTGCAAGTGATGGATGCAGAGATACAAGCGTTGTTCCGCCCTCCGTGTTTGCAACGTAAGATAGATTGAATTTTGGATGATGAATAAGAATTTTTAAAAGTTCAAGCCCTGTATATCCGCTTGCCCCTATGACTCCTACATTAATTACACTCAAAGACTATCTCCTGATATCTAACTTCGACTATCTCAAACTCTTTTGTTCCGTTTGGAAGCTGAACCTTTACGTCATCGCCCTCTTCACGACCTAAAAGCTGTTTTGCTAGCGGCGAGTTGAAAGAGAGAAGCCCCATCTCAGGATTGCTCTCACATCCGCCGACTATAGTATAAGTAAACTCCTCATCCGTATTTACGTCACATACAACGACCGTTGAGCCGAAGCTTACTTTTGAGTGTTCAAGATCTTTTGGATCTACTATTTTTGCACTGCTGATCAGGTCTGCAAGCTCTTGGAGACGGTTATCAATCTGTTTTTGCTGCTCTTTTGCCGCGTGATACTCGGCATTTTCTTTAAGATCTCCATGCTCAAGCGCCTCTTCTATCGCCTTGACCACGGCAGGTCTTTTTACACTTTTTAGATCTTTTACTTCTGCTTGGAGCTTGTTATATCCAAACAGTGTCATCGGCTCAATTTTTTCCATAAATGCGTCACCCTAAAACAATAAATTTTTTACTCATTATACCAGACTTTTTTAGCGAGGAGCTACTTTTGAGAGGTCAAACTCTATCTTTTGCTCTTGGCACTCTATCGTTATAATACAGCCTCTTTTGCTGATTTTTTGGGCTTTTTTTATATTTTTTAGCAGTTCTCTGTTATCTTTTGAGAGCGGATCATGAGCATATAGCGTTTCATATTTTATGAAAAAGATTCTTCCTCCGCCGCAACCATCCCCCACTATTCCTTCACACACAAGCGGCTCACTTAAATCAAAACTATCAATCATCCAAACACTCCTCTATTTTGATACTATTTTTTTCACGGCTTCTGCACACATGACAAGTCCGAAAGTTCCGGTAACGGCGCTAAAACTGCCCTTCTCTTTTACTTTTGCATGTTCGGTGCTAAAGATTACTCTGTACTTTTTCTTGAAACCGCGCTTTTTAAGTTCATAACGGATTTTTGAGCCGAACCTGTCACCGTGGCTTTTCCAGATATCATCTACATGCACTTTAGTCGGATCGACCCTTTTAGCCGAGCCGAATGATGAGATAAGTTTTTTATAGCACTTCTGTGCAAGAGCGAGCTTTGCTTTTGTGTCATCTATGGCATCAAGCACCACATTATAGGGCTCAAAATCAAAATCCCAAACCCACTGCTCATCTATCTTTGCGTTTATAACCTCTATATGCGGGTAGTGTTTTTTAAGCGCCTCTACCTTGACCTCTCCCTCATGCAGTTCCGACCACATCTGGCGGTTTTGGTTGCTTTTGTCATAGGCGTCAAAATCAACTATCGTAATATGCTCCACACCACTGCGGCTCAAGCAGTCAAGGCAGTGTCCGCCTACCCCTCCGACTCCAAGAAGCAGGACTTTTGCATTTTGAAGTTTTGAAAAATCATCTCCAAAGAGAGTTTTTATACGCTCATATCTCACTTCTACTCTATCCACTCTTTAAGCAGACTTATACTTTTATAAGCGCTCATATCAAGCTGTATCGGCGTTATGGATATATTTCCGGATTTTATAGCCTCATAATCGCTCACACCCTCCTGTCCTTTACGTGCGGAAAAGTTAAGCGGATGCGTTCCAAGCCAGTAGTACTCCTCACCCCTTGGGTTTCTATGCAGATGTGAGTCGTTTGCGTAGAGCCTGTACCCTGCATAAGTGATAATCATCTTCGGCTCCTCTATATCAATATTTGGAGGGATGTTTATATTTAAAAACTCTCTCTCGGGAAGAGGAAAAGAGCCATCTTTTATCTTGAGAACAAGCTTTTTAATAGTCTCCTGAGCCAGAGTAAAATCGCCACCCGGGTCGGTAAAGTCCATCACCTGAGATATGGCGATGGATGGGATGTCATGCAAGACACCCTCCATAGCTCCCGCAGCAGTTCCTGAGTAGGTAATATCCTCACCCATATTTGAGCCGCGATTAATTCCGCTGATAAGCAAGTCCGGCTTGGAATCAACGAACATCGTACTGAGCGCGAGATATACGCAGTCACTCGGAGTTCCGTCATCAAGTTTGAAGAAGTTATCCTCAACGCCCACAAAACGAAGGGGACGAATAATGGTAAGCGAGTGCCCGCATGCAGACTTCTCACTAGCAGGTGCAACCACCGTAACCTCGACATCCTCTATCTCTCTAAGGGCTTCAACTAAGCTCAAAAGTCCTTTTGCCTCATATCCGTCATCATTTGTTACTAATATTCTGTATCTTTTTTTCATGACGTAATTCTATCATTAAAGTTTAAATTTTTTAATTATGCTTGTGGCATAAAAAATGCTACAAACAAAGAATGAAATTATTCCTATTATCAATACTTTTATCTCTGTCCATTTTTGCATCACAAACCTTTGATATTGAAAACAGTTACAATCGTCTAAACAGTGAAATAGACAGACTCTCCGTAAATCTAACAACAGAAGAGAAGCTTCTATTGTACTATCTTGTTCTCTCGACCCACGAGAAGATAACGACCGCACTTTCTCTTGATGAGAGCAAGGCAAAAAGCCTGCAGCAGCTCCAAGAAGAGACATTAAAAACATTTGCAAAACTTCATGAGCACAACGATAGAATAAGCCCCAAAGAGGTAGAGTTGCTAAGAGAGCTCTACTCCAAGATGAGCCAAAGCGGACTCTCTCTTATAGAAGATCAAGCAAAAAAGAGCTCAGGTGAAGATGTAAAAGAGAGAGTGGTCTTTAAAGAAAAGATAGTTTACAAAGAAGCAGAGCAAAATAAAACTCCTCTGATCATTGCCGCAGTGCTATCTTTTTTAACTGCTCTTCTGCTTGGTTACTATCTTATCAGAGCATACTATATAAAAAAGAGAGAAAATGAGATCCAAAAAAATATGCTTGAAAAAGCAGAAGATGAGAGGGAGTCTCTTTTAGAGGAGCTTATGCATCTAAGAAGAGAACTGGACTCTATCAATACAAAAGAGAGAGAGACTGTTTCAGAAAAAGAGAGCATTATAAGCGAGAACCAAGCACTTTTAGAAAAAAACCGACAGCTAAGAGAGAGTCTCTTAGAGCTTGAGAATAGATACAGACTTGAGAGTGATATGCTAAATATTAAGATAAAAGAGGCAGATGAGAAACTCTTATCTTTAGTTGCTGAACATTCACAAGATAAGAGAGAACCCAAAAATGATCTAGAACTTCAAGAGAAGCTCTCATCACTGCAGCAGCAGAGTCAGGAGATATTTACTATACTAGATAAGATATCTGACATTGCAGATAAGACTAACCTGCTTGCACTCAATGCCGCCATAGAAGCCGCGCGAGCGGGAGAGCATGGGCGCGGATTTGCCGTTGTAGCGGATGAAGTTAGAAAATTAGCAGACACGACGCACGACACGCTTGGGAGTGCAAAAACAAACATTACTCTGCTGAGAGATGCTGTATCATCTCTTAAAAACAAAAGCTCTTGATGTTATTACTTGACATTATAACTTCTATTAGTGTAAAATTGTGGCAATAAAAATTACTCTTTCCCTATGCAACATGCAATTTAATATCCACAGGGCAAAATCTAAAAACATTAAGGCAGCTATCCGATGAGTGAGAACACTCCACAACAACCCCGCAAAAACAAAACTACTAACAACTCAAAGACAAGAACGCACAATCCGGTAAAAGGTGTAAGCGTTGAAGATCTGCGTGTAAAAGGCATAGATGAGCTTACGACAATGGCTGTTGAACTAAACATCGACAATCCAAATGAGCTAAAGAGACAGGATCTCATCTTTGAGATACTTAAAGCTCAGACAGAACAGGGAGGATTTATCCTCTTTATGGGTATCTTAGAGATCATGCAGGATGGCTACGGTTTTATACGCTCAATTGACAAGAGTTTTGACGAGAGTATAAACGACGCATACGTCTCCAACACTCAGATACGCCGTTTTGCCCTTCGTAACGGTGACGTCGTAACGGGTCAGGTTCGCCCTCCAAAAGACCAAGAGAGATACTACGCACTTATTAAAATAGAGGCCGTAAACGGTCTTCCGCCTGAAGAGAGTAAAAAAAGACCTCTCTTTGAAAACCTCACTCCTCTTTATGCAACAGATCAGATAAAACTAGAATATTATGAAAAAGGTCTAACGGGCCGTATGATGGATCTTTTCGCTCCTATAGGCAAAGGTCAGCGTGGTCTTATCGTCGCACCTCCAAGAAGCGGTAAAACAGAACTTTTAAAAGAGATAGCTCACGGTATCACTCACAACCATCCTGAGATCGATCTAATGGTTCTGCTTGTCGATGAGAGACCTGAAGAGGTAACGGATATGGAGAGAAGCGTAAAAGGCGAGGTTTACAGCTCTACATTTGATATGCCTGCCAAAAACCATGTAAAAGTAGCCGAGATGGTCATAGAGAAGGCAAAAAGACGCGTTGAACTTGGTCGCAATGTAGTTATCCTGCTAGACTCCATCACACGTCTTGCACGTGCTTACAATACTGTAACACCTTCAAGCGGAAAGGTCCTCTCAGGCGGTGTTGACGCAAATGCGCTTCACAAGCCAAAAAGATTTTTTGGAGCGGCTCGTAACATAGAAAACGGCGGAAGCTTAACCATCATCGCAACAGCTCTAGTAGATACTGGAAGCAGAATGGACGAGGTCATCTTTGAAGAGTTCAAAGGAACAGGAAACTCCGAGGTCGTACTTGATAGAAAAATCGCTGAGAGAAGAATATTCCCTGCAATTGATATTCTAAAATCTGGAACAAGAAAAGATGAGCTTCTAATAGGTCCTGAAGTTCTGCAAAAAGTGTTTATCCTTCGTCAGATGATACACAAACAGGAAAATGAGATAGAAGCGCTCAAGTTTGTCTACTCTACAATGGGCAAAAAAGCTACGAACGAAGAGTTCCTTGAAAGTATGAATACCAATCAGTAATGACGAAGTCAGATTTCTCGCCTTTAGGCGTAGCTTCAGTGAGAGGAATTTGTCAAGGGATTCACTTCCTTGACAAAGGAGAAAAAGAGTGAAGGTCGGAGTATTTGACAGCGGCATCGGCGGCTTAACTGTTGTAAAATCACTGCTTGAGCATCGTCTTTTTGAAGAGATCATCTACTTTGGTGACACTGCCAGAGTCCCTTACGGTATAAAAGATAAGACTACCATTATACGCTACGCAATAGAGGCCGTAGAGTTTTTCAAAAACTTTGAACTAGATATGATAATCGTCGCGTGTAATACGGTGAGCGCACATGCGCTTGATGAGATGAGAGATGTGTCTTCATGCCCTGTTATAGGTGTTGTTGAAGCCGGTATCTTGGCAACGGCAAATGCGCTTAAGAGCAAAGATGCAAATATTCTAATCCTTGGAACGAAAGCTACAATAAACTCTAAGGCTTATGAGATCGGATTAAGAGCAGAGGGTTTTAACAATCTTCAGGCAAAGGCGACGGGACTTTTTGTTCCTATGGTTGAAGAGGAGATCTATGAGGGCGAAGTTTTAGAGGCTACTTTTAGACACTATTTTAAAGAGATATTATTGCCAGATGCAATAATACTGGGCTGCACTCACTTTCCTCTTATCTCAAAATCTCTGCAAGATCACTTCAGCAAAAAAAGCATACTTATCCACTCGGGAGACGCAATAGTCGAATATCTTGAGAGAGAGTTTGATTTTAGTAAAAAATATGATGAGCCAAAGTTAGAGTTTTTTGCTTCTGAGAGCCCTGAATCGCTTAGAAATATAGCCAAAAAATGGCTTCTTATTTAGGGGAGGGGTAAAATTTATTCCAGAGATTTCTGGAATAAAGTGTAGTTAAAACTACTTTGCTATCTTCTTTGCTACTTTTTTTGCCAGCTTTTTAGCATCTTTCTTAGCTGTTAGACCTTTTTTAGCAACTTTTTTCGCTACTTTTTTGGTAGCTTTTTTAATATCTTTTTTAGCGATATCTGCTTTTTTGGTAGCTTTCTTTGCTACTTTTTTAATAACTTTCTTATCTAGTACTTTTGCCATTTAGGACTCCTTTAATTTTTTACTACTAAAAATAGTAATAATTTATAGGCATTATATATTTTATATAGCCTATTGTCAAGTTTATATAGAGATACGCTATAATTTCATATAAATAACAAACTATTAAAGAGAGTCTATGACATTTATCGATTTTAAAAAACTACTCCTTGATGCGGATATAACTCTGCCAAAATTCAGCAAACTTATAAAAGTTAGTGAAAAAAATATCCAAGCCTATAAAAAGAAAAAAGAGGTGCCCAACACTATTGCCGTTATAGCCGCATGTTTTGCATCAATGAAAAGTGCCGATCTCGATTACAAAGAGGTTGTTGAGCTGCTACAGCTGCAAGCCAAAACAAAAAAAGGGGTCGGCTTCGCCAAAAAGGTCTCTAAAGAGAAAGAGGCAGGCAAAGATTCTTTGTTATGAATCTGTAACATTTCTGAAATAATCAGGCGTTAATATTGCGCTATGAAACTAGAACTTCCTAAAAAATGGATACGCAACCTAAAAACTTTAGATGTTGCCTTTCAGCCTATAGTAAATATTCATACCGGAAAGATATTTGCAGTTGAAGCACTCCTTAGAAACTACAAAGAGGTCGGCTTTAACTCTATTTTTGAACTCTTTGATGAAGTATATGAAGACAACCTGCTCTACTCGTTCGACTTAAAGCTCAGGAAAAAAGCTCTTAAAAAGCTCACAGACGTAGTGGACTATGAAAATATAAAACTCTTTTACAACCTAGACAATAGACTTCTTGAGATGCCCAACTTTAAACATGGAAATACAGGCAAACTCTTAAAGCAATACGGTATTTCCAAAAACAGCATCTGTTTTGAGATATCAGAGAGGCATGAGATATCTAACAGTTCAAGGATGCAAGAGGTCTTAGAGCATTATAAAAGCGAGGATTTCTGTATAGCCATTGATGACTTTGGAGTCGGTTATTCAGGCTATAAGCTTCTTTACGAGAGCAGACCCGACATCATAAAAATAGACAGATTTTTCCTAAGCGACATACAAAAAGATGTGAAAAAAAAGCTTATGGCAAGAAGCATCACTCATTTGGCAGTTCAGCTTGGCATAAAAGTGATCGCCGAGGGAATCGAGAGCAAAGAGGAGCTTCTTACCTGCAGAGACATAGGATGCCATTTTGTTCAAGGATATTTTATTCAAAGACCTACTCTTGAGGCATCTGAAATATTAAGCGAATATCCTCATATTTTAGATATCTTAAGCAGTGAAAAAAGAGCTACAGAGAGTAGTTGCAAAATAGAAGCATTTATAGACAAAAAGCCTCCCTTTACTATAAACACCGAGATGAGAAGCGTTGTAGAGTATTTTCAAAAAAACCCTCAAGCGGAGACCGTTATTATAGTAAACTCACATAACGAACCGGTAGGCATTTTGCAAGAGAATAAGATCAAAGAGTTTATCTACTCCCCTTACGGAAGGTCGCTGCTCACAAATAACGGTGCTAAAAAATCAAAGCTGATAAATCTTATAGAGGCGTGCGGGATAACAGAGATAAACTGCAATATATCTACAATTATCGAGCTCTTTTCAAACAACTCAGAATCTATCGGTATCATTCTTACAAACAACTCTAAATATTACGGCTTTTTATCTGCAAGAGCAATAATCTCGATAATGAACGAACAGAACATCATTCACGCAAGAGAGCAGAACCCTCTGACAAAACTTCCCGGAAACTCTATGATAGAAAAACTGATGGCAGAGATCATAGAGAGCGAAAAAACTTATATTTTGTGCTACTTTGATCTAGACAACTTTAAAGCCTTTAATGATGTATACGGCTTTAGAAATGGAGACAGAGCCATCATCCTTTTTGCAGATATTTTAAGAAAAAATCTATCGCTAGAGTTTTTCAAAGGGCATATCGGAGGAGATGATTTTTTTGTAGCAGTTGAAGCAGATGATGAGAATGAGGAAAAGTATATAAAAACACTCTCCAAAATAGTTAAAAAATTTGAATATGACGCAAGAGAACTATACTCAAAAGAGGATAAAGAGAACGGGTATATAATATCAACGGACAGGGATGGAAATAAAAAAAAGTTTCCTCTACTCTGCGTAAGCGCATCACTGCTAATAGTGAGAAACGGCACAAATAAAAGAAGCGCAGATAGTATCAATACTATTTTATCCATTCAAAAAAAAGTTGCAAAACAGGACAGTAGTCATATCTCCATCAGTTGTCTGTTATGATTTTTTAACCCTATAAATGTTAAAATCTCTCAACTAAAGACGGAGAGTATATGTGAGAGCAAGTTCAGAAGTATTAGCAAGAAAATATAGACCAAAAAACTTTGACGAGCTAATAGGTCAAGATACCATTTCTCAAACCCTCTCGCTTGCACTAGATGCCAACAGGCTCTCTCACGCATACCTCTTTTCAGGTCTTAGAGGAAGCGGTAAAACTTCAACCGCCCGCATATTTGCAAAAGCTCTAATCTGTGAGACGGGTATAACCCATCAGCCCTGCGGAAGCTGCCAAAACTGCGTAGACTCTCTTGAGAACCGCCATATCGATATAGTCGAGATGGATGGAGCATCATCGAGAAAAATAGATGACATCAGAGATCTTATAGAACAGACAAAATATAAACCATCAAGTGCTAGATTTAAGATATTTATTATCGATGAAGTGCATATGCTTACAAAAGAGGCGTTTAATGCACTGCTAAAAACGCTTGAAGAGCCGCCCTCTTATGTAAAGTTCATACTTGCTACCACTGATCCTCTAAAACTCCCTGCAACTATACTGAGCCGTACACAGCACTTTAGATTTAAATCAATCGCCACAAATAAAGTTGTTGACCATCTGGCTCACATACTAAATCTTGAGGGCATCAAATATGAGAGCGACGCTCTAGAGATACTAGCAAGAAGCGGAAGCGGAAGCCTAAGAGACACTCTAACACTGCTTGACCAAGCTATAATCTACTCAAAAAACCACGTAGATGTACGCACGGTTACAGATATGCTCGGACTTGTTGATCCAGACTTCATTAGCAAGCTCTTTAGAGCCGTGTTTGCAAAAGATTATGCCGCACTTGTAGAGTTTACGAAGATATTAGAAGAGTATGAAGCTGAGATGGTCGTAGATGAGCTTATTGCCTACCTAAAAGAGAGAATGTACGCAGGCGATGCTCTCTACTCGACTCTTGTTCTTGATAGATTTTTCAGGATACTAAGTGATTCCAAATATCTCTTTAGCATAAATGCCGACGGCTCTTTTGTTCTCTCGCTTATATTTTTCAAGATGATAGAAGCGCTTCGCATAAAAGAGGTAGACCAGATGATAGAATCTCTCCAAAAAGAGATACAAAGGCCATCAATCTCATGCGCCGCACCTGTGCTGCAAAACAGCGAGCAGACTCAAGTTGAAGAGAAAAAAGAGAGTGAGCCTGCAGGCGAACAAAAAGCAGAAGAGCCCTCAGCATCCATAAACCCTTATGCAAAAATGTTTGAAGAGCTAATAGCAAAACTAAAAGACAGAAGTCCCGAACTTGGCGAGTGTTTTGAGAAAAGCATCTACTTTATCTCCTTTGAGAACAACACGCTTACATGGGAGAGCTGTGCGAAGGGTGATTGTAAAAAAGTTCTTACGCACGGATATTCAGTTGTAAAACAGTTTGTCAGAGAGATTTTCGGATTTGAGACAAAAATAAAACATGAGCCCTGCACAAAAACAGACGATGATAAACAAGAGGAGCAAAAAGAGAGCGCTCCAAAAGAGGCAGAAGCCAAGCAGTATGAGCAATCAACCTCGATGATAGAAGATGCTGAGATGGGCGGGAGTGCAAGCTGTGTCACAAACTGTCAAAGCAGCGACACTACCAGAGAGATAGATGCCGCAGAGATCAAAGATGAACCTATGGTCCAAAAGGCGATCGAGCTTTTTGAAGCTAAAAAGATGATTATTCAGTCAAAGATCTAGCTCTTTATCATACTCTCAACGCTAAAGCTAAATGTAGAGCCTTTGCCAAACTCTGAGCTTATCTCCAAAGATGAACCCAGCAGTTTTAAAACATAACTCACCATAGCCAAGCCCAGCCCCATAGAGTTATCCCAGCTGTTTCTGTCTACTCTGTAAAATTTGTTTGTGACTTTTTGCAGATGCTCCTCTTTTATACCCACACCGCTATCTTTAATAGATATTTTGTTCTCACTTAGAGTTATAAACACATCGCCGTTTGAGTATTTCAGAGCGTTATCTACCAAGTTATCAAGAACAAGCTCCATCATCGTCTTATCGCTTACTACACTCAACTCTGCGGCATCTACTCTTATCTCTCTGTCTCTATATTTTGACTTTAGGTTTAACGCGATTTCTGCGCACAACTGACCTATATCGAACTCACTTTTATTGAGTATAAGATCGCCATTTTCAAGCTTGACCGAGAGAGCGAGCCTGTCGAGCATCTTTGATATCTTCTGAGCATTTGAGCCAATTTTGCCCAAAAACTTCTCTCTGATGTTTTGCGGCATTTCGATATCTTCTTCGATCGTTTGAGCATAGCCGATAATTGCGGCAATAGGGTTTTTGAACTCGTGAGATAGTGCAGATAAAATATCGTTTCTCTGCTTATTCATCAATCTTAGCTTTGCCATATGTTTTGATTTTTTTCTCTCGTTTTTACTAAGTTTTTTTACCAGATTTTTAAGAAGCAATGAAATCTGTAAAAATTCATAGAAGTATTTTGTCTTGATGATGGCTTTATAGTTTTTGTTTGAGACCTCATCTAGATAGTTTGTGATCTGCTCAATATCATAAACCACTTTTTGGCTCATGGTCTTAGAGATAAAAGTAGCAAGGATTAGTATCACCATAAAAACAAAAAAGAGCTTTATCCACAGAGAGTAAAAATCATACATTATCTGCTCCAGGCTCATAGAGAGCCTCAGGTATATCTGCTCATCTTTGTAGATAACCCGTTTGGCGATATATAAAAAATCCGCCTTTACGGTATTTGAATATCTTGTTATATATCCGTAGTCTTGAGAATTAGACTGCATTATCTCAAATCTTGAAGCGTGATTGTCCATCTCTTTTTTATCTGCGTCCGACTCAGCTAAAACCACTCCATCCACGGCAATTATAGTTACCCTCAGAGATGTTTTTTCATTAACCTCTGCTGCAAAACTCTCAAGATCGTCTACACTTTTCAGATCCATCTCCATAAATTCGATGGCGTGTTTTAAGTGGTTTTTATTATGCTCAATTATTATATCTTTTAGCGCGATGTAACTGATGATCGATGAGACAAGAAGAGATGTTGCAAAAAGAAGCAGGAATTTTAAAATAAATATCTGATGTATTTTTAGCACAGCTTGTACCCTACTCCGCGGACAGTTTCTATGTAGTTTTTCGTTTTATCTGGGTCTATCTTCTCTTTTAGCCTGTTTATGGCTACATTGACGGTTCTGTACTGGTACTCTTCTCCGTCTCCCCAGACATTTTCCAGAAGATAGTCACGGTCAAGCACACTGTTTTTGTTGATGATGAACTCGCTTAAGAGATTGAACTCAAGTTTTGTGACATCAGTTTTTTTGCCTTCAACTGTGAGAGTCCTTGAACTTTTATCGAGCAGCAGGTCTCTGTGCGAGAGTATCCCCTCTTCGACCTTTTTTGAGGTTCTTCTTAAAACTGCTTTTATGCGAAGAAGAAGCTCTTTCATATTGAAAGGTTTTGTTATGTAGTCGTCTCCGCCTCTTATAAAACCCTCTTCTATCTCAGAATCCGCATTTTTCGCACTTAGATATATCACAGGCGTAGCAAATCCCCTTTTTCTAAGGGTTTGCACAAATTCGCTCCCCTCTACACCGGGGAGATTTCTATCCATAATAAGAAGATCAATATCCTCTTCGACAAGCATCTGCTCGACACTTTTTGTGTTTAAAAAGCCGATGACCTCATAACCCTCTTTTTGCAGATTGTACTCAATGAGCTCTAGAATATCCTCTTCATCTTCCACTACGACGATTTTTGCACTCATGTTTTAAGAATTCCTAGTTAAATTTTATACTATTGTAGCAAAAAAGGGTCTCTTTTTGATTACAGCTACTTCTCTATCCATGCATCACTTCTCAAGACCTCGCCATCGTCAAATATCTTAAGTTTAAATGCGCTCTCACATCTGCCCTCACTAAAATCCATTATAGCTATCTGCATTATCTTTTTACACTTTTTTGGAATATCAAAATGCCCTCTCATACCTGTAAGAAACTGCTTTAGAGGCACTTTCTCATCCATCCCGATGACATTATCCCTGCATCCGGTAAGCCCCATATCGGTCATATATGCGGTGCCATTTGCTATTTGAAAATCATCTGTAGAGACATGTGTATGTGTTCCGATTATCGCGCTCACTTTTCCTTGAAGAAGCATCATCATTGCTCTTTTTTCACTTGTTGCTTCCGCATGAAAATCTATAAAAATATTTTTCACTCCACTCTCATGCAATACTTCCACACTCTCTTTTGCACATCTAAAAGCGTTGTCGGTATATGGCATAGCGTAGTGCCCCATAAGGTTAAGAACAGCCAGTTTCTCTGTGCCAATTTCATAAACCTTACAGCCTGTTCCGTTTACCTCATCCGGATAGTTGTGAGGTCTTAGTATCTCGTGAGTATCAAAGAGTGCTTCAACCTCTTTTTTATCCCACGTGTGATTTCCGCCGCTCATACAGTCCACACCGTAACCTACGATCTCGTTGGCATTTTTAAGGGTTAGTCCGAAACCGTGGGAAGCATTCTCATAGTTTGCAATGACAAAGTCTACTCCATACTCCGCCCTAACTTTCGGCAAGTGGCTCTTTAACATATCTCTACCAGGACTTCCTACTATATCTCCAATGAATGCTATTCTCAAATACTATCCTTTTTTAAAATATTTTTTATTTGTTGCATTTAAATTTCTTATTGTTTCTCTAAAAGCATATTCATTTTTATTTTTTGTTCTTCATTACCTTCTGTACTTATCTTCGTTATGACCTTAAGAAGCTTTTCTTTGTATGGTAAAAAATCTCCTGATACAGACTTTTTTTCCCAAGAAAAAAACATTAAAGAATTTTTTACAAAATCTATACTTTCATAAAAATACTTTTCTAAATCTTCTTCTTTTAAATGATTTAATGATATCGCCGAGCCATCCCACTCTCTTTTAATAACTTTCTTTACAAGATTTATTACTTTTTCACTAGAATCTATATCATTTATAGTTTCTGTATTTTGACTTTCATAATAATTTTTCAAATCAGAATGAAAAGAGATTATTTCTTCTATTTTTTTTTCTTTAAAAGGATCATATATCCCATCATCATTTTTTCTATGCACTTCTAAATATTTTTTTAGAACTTCAATAGCAAAAGTATTATACTGCTGGTTATTTGTATTATCATATTTTTTTAACTCTTCTATAAAATAAATAAAATTATCTGAATCTAAAATATTTATAATATTTTCTTTATTCTCTTCCAATAATTTATATAGATTTTTTGTATACTCTTCAAATGTATAATTTAAACCATATCTTGCTTTTGCTAAATAGTCATAAATTTCATTCTTAACACTACTATATTTTTGACTTGCAATTCTCTTATCAACACCTTTTTTTAATGGCTCTTCCTCTATCAAGGAGTTTTTTACATAAGAAACCACGTTGTGTGTAAAGTCACTCATATGAAAGTATCCACTATTACCAAAATTGATGTAATTCAACAACTTTTCAAAATCTTCATTTTTTGCTTTTTCTCTAGAAGGCTGTCCATATTCTTGGTTTTTCAATTCTTCTAAATCATATGGATTGCTATATCTACTAAGTTCTTCAAAATCTACGGATAAGTCAATGGCATTAATGGTCGAAATTTCCAATATATTTTCAACAAGCTCTCTTTCAATATCCTTATGTTCTTTTACAAGTTCCTCTACAAAGCTATAATCATTTAAAGCATTGATTACTCTTTTTATCACACGAATATTATTGATATTGTGTTTTTGAAAATATTCTAACGGATAATCTTGAAAAACTTTCAAACTCTCTTTAACTAGTGAATAAGATTCTTCTGGTGTTGGAGCATAATTAAAGTCATAATCAATGATTTTATCTTTATACTTTGACAAATCTTCATCTTTTAACTCACCTTTATTGAGTATCATCAGCACATGGCAGTTTTTTTGCTCTTTTAGTTCTGATATTAATCCAAGCACATCTTTTAATTTCAACTTATCCGACATACGCTCAAAATCATCGAAACAAATGATTACATTTTCAAAATCTTTTTTTTCAAACCAAGATAACGCAAGAGATATATCCATTCCATAAAGCTTAAATGAGCCTATTTTATCTTTAATGTTTTTAGTAAATCCATTTTGTGTATATACCTGCAAAAGCAAATCATTTTTAATTTGTTGAATTGTTTCTTGCCCAAATAATGATATATAAGCTATTTTTTCATCTACAAAATTGTCCTTAATAAGCTCTTGCCAAAAAAATGTTTTACCGACTCCCCAATCTCCATTTATTGCAATTCCAAAAGCTTTTTCAAACTTTAATAATTCTTTGAGTCTTGTTTTTATTATTTTAGTTGAACTCATTTTGTGTTCTCCATGCCTATCATCTTATAATGGCATCTATGTTTATAGTATTTATTTAAAAGGTTTTATTTTACCTAAATTAAAATAGTAGATAACTTCATCCATTATTCAGTCTCTCTAAAATCTCCAAGGCTCCACTCTCAAACTTTGAAAAAGCAAACCACTTTTTGCCGAGGTCTTTAAGGCTTGCACCTATGTGGTAAATCTCTGTATTATCTATTATCAAAAACCTGTCATGAGCTTTTTTGAACTCTTGAAGTTCTATGTTTTGATATTGGGAGTTGTATTTTTTAAAATCCAAATGCAACTTTTTTGAAATACTCCCGGTATAGATTTTTATCTTTATATGTTGATATTTACTAAAGAGTGTAAAAACAGTGTCGTCTATGTAGTTGTCTATAAGTAACACTTCGCTTTTTGCACTACGAAGCAAATCGTTCACAAAAACATAGGCATCGTAAATTTGACCATCAAAAAGTATCCCTTGTTTGTGTTTTATAGATTTATCTTCAAGCGCATCAAATAACTTTTCAAATTTCTCATCTATTTTTATCTCATGTGCCATTTGTCTTTTTTCTACTAGCTCAAGGCGTGTAAAAATATCTGCATTTTGAGAAAGAAAGCTTCTCATTTTGACAAAACTATTAATTATCTGGATGCTTGTTTGAATGGCTGTATCGCTTCTAAGAACTGCTGAGAGCATAGAGACGCCTTGCTCTGTAAATGCAAATGGTAGAGATGAAGAGTGTTTAAGTGATTGAAACCGGTCGCAATTTGCGACCAGTTCATTTTTTTCTTCTATAGTCAGTTGAAACCGAAACTCTTTTGGGAACCTTTCAATATTTCTTTTGACTTGCTCTCCCAGTCTTTTTGGCTCTACACCGTAAAGTTCAGCCAAATCTCTATCAACCATCACTTGCACGCCGCGAATGGTAAAGATTTTCTTTTCTATCTCTATTACTGGCTCATTCATTACTCAAAGCTCCACATATTCATTTTATAAATCTTATCAAACTAATTTATTTTCATGAAAAAATATGTCATTTTGTAATACTTTTTATATTAAATTTATCCTCTCAAATACTTCAGCACTGCTTTTATGATGTCGTCATCATCTTTTGAGTCTGACTTAATGCTCTCTTTTTTCTCATCCATATAGGTAAGTGTGATATTTTGTCCATAGTTTGAAACACTCTTTATCTTCTTATGCAAACTCAAAATTTTGATGACCATAAGTTCAAAGAACTGCTTGGTCGGTGTGTCGAGCTCGCCGAAGCGGTCTATCATCTCCTCTTGTATCTCATATATCTCCAGCGGTGTTTCGCATGATGAGAGTCGTCTGTAGATGTCAAGGCGGAGTCTGTCCTCTTTTACCACCTCATCCGATATGAAAGCTGAGATGGTAAGCTTTATATCTACTTTTAGCTTTTCGCTCTGGGCTTGATTACTCAGTAGTTTTATAGCATCTTCCAACATTCTAAGATACAAAGAGTAGCCTATATTCTTTATATGTCCGCTTTGGGCATCGCCAACCAGATTTCCGCCGCCTCTTATCTCTAAGTCGTGATATGCAAGCACCGAGCCGCTTCCCAAAAATGAGTTTGACTCCAACGCTAAGAGTCTCTTTTTGGCATCATCAGTTAGTGTCTCTTTACTCTCGACTATAAAGTATGCAAACCCTTCCAAGCTGCTGCGACCGACGCGACCGCGGAGCTGATGCAAGTCCGCCATTCCAAACCTGTCCGCACCGTCAACTATGATGGTATTAACACGCGGCATATGGATTCCTGACTCTATGATAGAGGTTGCAAGCATAAGGTCATACTCTCCCGCTTCAAACTTTAAAAGCTCTTTTTCCGTCTCTGTTGCGGAGATCCTGGAGTGAAGCATAACTACTCTTAGCTGGGGAAGTATCGCTTTTAGCTCCCCTAGTTTTATAGGCATATGATCTATCGAGTTATGGACGTAAAATATCTGTCCGCCACGTCTGATCTCTCTTAAAATCACCTCTTTTATAAGCTTCTCGTCATACTCTTTTACAAATGTACGTACAGGCTCTCTCTCGCTTGGCGGGGTAAGCAGCTGCGACATTGTTTTGATGGAGCTCAGCGCTTGATTGAGTGAGCGCGGTATCGGTGTCGCGCTCATTGAGAGAAGATGAACATTGTGATAAAGCTCTTTTATCTTCTCTTTTTGCTTAACGCCAAACTTATGCTCCTCATCTATAATGACAACTCCTAGGTTCTTAAACTCCAGATCAAAAAGCGTATGAGTTCCGACAACAACGTCCAAATCTCCGCTTGCAAGAGCTTTGGTTATATTTTTCTTATCTTTTGCGCTTACAAATCTATCGAGCTTTGAGCACTTTATCCCCAGTTCGTCAAACCTCTCATGTAACGAGCGGTAGTGCTGTGCTGAAAGCAGTGTTGTAGGAACGATAAGAGCCGACTGATAACCAGACTTATATGCTGCAAATATGGTATTCATAGCAACTTCGGTCTTTCCAAAACCGACATCACCGCTGAGTAGTCTGTCCATAATATGACCAGAGCTCATCTGAGTAATGATCTCATTTATTGATTGTGTCTGATCGTCCGTGTACTCAAATCCGGATAGCTTTTGAAACGCTCTTAGCTCATCCTCATCTACTCTTATTTTTGGTGCCTTTATAAGCTCCCTTGCAGCGGCGGTATTTACGATCTGCCCTGCGATCTCCATAAGCCGTTTTTTGACACTCTCTTTTAGTTTGCCGAAGCTCCCTTTGCCGAGCTTGTCAAGAACGGGAACAGAACCGCCTGAGGCGATATAGCGGTCTATGACATCAAGATTTTCAACGGGAAGCAATATCTTGTCATCGCCAACATACTTGATGACTATAAAATCTTTAATACCGCCCAATATCTCGGTCTTCTCAATGCTCTCAAAGATGCCGACACCATAATCCTCATGAACAACATAATCACCCGCTTTTAGATCATCGAGCAAAATGGAGCTTTTTCTTCTGCGTCTGATTCTATCAGGCTTGTTAAGCGAAATTACAAGCTCATCTTTTGTAAGTATGTTTAATATATATGGAGCATAGCGGGTCTCGATACCTTTTAGATCAAACAATCCCGCCTGCTTAACGACCGCCTCGTTTGAAGCTATCACAGTTATCTTTTTATCTTTATGCACTTTTAAAAGAGCGTGGATATCCGTTACGGATATCTCTTTAAAGTCGTCCGATTCGTCCAAAACCTCAAGGTTGAAAGACTCTCTTGATAGTGTCGGCTTATTTAGGGCATAGGCATCTACCAAAAAAGCATCCAGATTTCTGACAAGCTTGGCATCTTTGCCCTCTAAAAAATTTGCCGCATTCTCATCAAGGTGCCAAAGTCCCAACGAAGCAATATCTTTTACAAGAGAGTTAAACTCGCTTTTGGAGACCTTCTCGTTTAGAGTATTGAACTCATCCTCATTTAGCGAGTAAAAAGCGGGTGTGATCTCTACACTCTCAAGCTCATCTTTTTGAGTCCTTTGCGATTCAAGCTCAAAATATTTTATCTGCTCTATCTCATCATCAAAAAGAGAGATCCTAAGCGGCATAGCCGATGATGGAGGAAATATATCTATGATGTCACCGCGAAAGGAGATCTCACCCTCAACTTGAACCATATCTACAAAGCTATAACCCCAAAAAAGCATCTGCTCCTGAAACTTTTTAAGCTCTACAGTAGAGCCGAACTCAAGCCTTGTTGAGGCTAAAAGATTCTCTTTTGGAAGATTAAAAAGCAGCGTCTTTAAAGGTGAGATTATAAGCGGCTTTTTTTTAAGAGAGTGGTATTTTCTAAGAGTAGAGAAGAGTTCGTGAATCTCCTCTTTATATACTCTTAGGTCATCCCCGAAAGTCGCTCTTAGATCCGGAAATACGAGAACATCTTTTTTAAAAAACCTAGCTACGCTCTCAAGAGAGTGCGCCTCTTTTGCGTCTTGGCAGATCAAGATCTCAAGATCTTGATCTTTAGAGGTTTTGTAGTATTGAAATAGTCTGTTTTGTGACATTATATTGAGTTGAGGATTATGATACTTTTACCTCATTATCATTAATAAGGCTCTTTAGCGTGTCGGCAGGAATGCTCTCATTGTGTGATGCTTTTTTTGGAGCCGCAGTGACATCTTTTACGATGCTCTCTCCTTCAAAGATGCCTTTTGCTTCTATAACAAGCTCGCCTGACTCTATGGAGCCGCTTACTCTTCCGTGCGCTTTTATCTCTACTCTTGCAGCACTTATACTGCCTTCTACATAGCCTTGGACTACAAGTCTTGTCGTAGATATATCCCCTTTGATATGTCCGCTTTTACCGATATTTACCTCTTTGCTGGAGTTTATAGTCCCCTCAAACTCTCCATCTACATAGAGATTGCACGCTAACGTCATCTCTCCTTTGATTGTAGAGCCAGCTGTGATGATGGTAGTGTTTGTGTCGGGTTTGGTACCTTTATGTGCGCTGTCGCTGTTATTAAAGATTGCCATGGTATCTGTTTCTCCTTTTCAAATATATCATTATAGTTTTTTACACTCCATCTTACAAATTCTATAGGGTTTACCGCCCTTTGAATGAATCTGATCTCATAGTGGAGATGCGGGCCGCTGCTCATTCCTGAGTTGCCTGTATAAGCAACGAGATCGCCCTTTTTAACAAAACTGCCCGATTTTATCACAACTTTGTTTAAATGAGCGAAATAGGATCTAAAGCCGTAGTTGTGCTGCAGGATCACAAGATTACCAAATCCGCTCTTCTCATGAAATCCAGCCCACTCTACGATACCATCAGCTGTTGCATAAACAGGCGTGTTCATTGGAGCTTTCATATCTATTCCGCGATGAAGCTCTTTTGAGCCCAGTGTAGGGTGTATTCTGTAACCAAAATTACTTGTAACTCCGTTATACTTGACAGGAGAGCCGCTTGGAATAAACTGCATAAGAGTAGCCATATGCTCAGAGTTTAGTTTTGTTACACTTACTCTCTCTTGAAGCGACATCTCTGCTACAGGAGCAAGTCCTATAAGCGTCTCTATCTCTGAGAGCGTGTCTGAGACCTCCATTAGCTCTCTTTTTTTATCAACTAGAGCCATCTGAGTCTCTTTCATACTCTCATCCAAGAGTCTATTCTTCTCTTTTTGCGCTAAATAGGCTTTTTCAACGCTCTCATGCTTTGTCTCTATCGCATCTACTGCGTGGTTTAGATATAAGATAGTTCCTATTGCGCTGAGTGCAATGGTTGCGATAAAGAGAACGGCGTAAAAGATAGCTTTTTTTATAATTTTATGAAGATTGAACTGCTTTACGCCATTATCGTCATTTATCGTAATCGTAAAGTGATTATTCATAATACTCTCTTAAAAATGTCTCGACAACACTAAAAGAACCAAAAACCAGATAATTAAACTCCGATTTTATCGCTTTAAATTGTTTGTATTTTACCCCTATATTTGTTAAAACAGTTTTAATATCCTCTATTGATGCCGCTCTTTGGTCATTTATGGCTATTATCTCGACGTGCAGAAGAATAGGCTTTAACACTTTTAGTATCTCTTGATAGTTTTTATCCCTGTAACTGTTATATACAAGTACCACTTTCTCCCCTTTAAGCGCATCTGCGATGCTTTGAGCTGCAAGAACATTGTGTCCTACATCTATCGTAATATTTTTGGCTATTTTTGTAAGTCGCCCAAAAAGCTGTTCGCAAGAGAAGTTCTCTGCACTATAGTCAAGTCCCAAAAACTTTAAAGCGGCAATGCTTAAAGAGAGGTTCTGGATGAGATAAGGAGCAAGTGAGTATCTTTTTGCGACCTCATCTCTGATTTTTCTATCACTCTCATCGAGTATCTCATCCACTCTATATATATTTAGTAATTTTTCTGCAGCTAGCCTTTCAGCCGCCCTATAGACCTCTTCATATTTCTGAACACCTAAAATAGCGCTCTTTTGCACAGCATTTAGTTTCGTAGTTGCGATCTCTTTAATGTTTGAGCCCAAAAAAGCCTCATGGTCATAGGCAATAGGAGTTACAAGAGTGAGCGTTTTTGGAAATACTGCAGTTGCATCGTGCTCCCCGCCAAGCCCTGCCTCCATAACGACATAGTCACACTTGCGAAAAACAAGCATAGCCAGAAGTGTCGTATACTCAAAATAACTAAGTGAGGTTGCATAATCTTTTCTCAAGATTTCTTGAAGCTCTTGATGTGCCTCTTGCAGCTCACTATCACTCGCATTTTTACCATCCATGTATATTCTCTCGTTAAACTCCAGAATATGAGGGGATGTGTAGTGCCCGGTGCTGTATCCTATGGAGAAAAGCGCATCAGCTAAAAACCTGCCCGTTGTGCCTTTGCCGTTTGTTCCGATAATATGGACTATTTTAGGAGTAGGAAGAGCGGCTTTTACCTTCTCATATACTCTTGGCATACGCTCATAGTCTATTTTTTCGTAATAGAGCGGTTTAAGATCCAGATACTCTTTGAGTCTCACTTATAAACAACCCTGTCTCTGCCCTTATTTTTGGCTTTGTACAGATTCTCATCGGCACTCTTTACTAGGCTCTGCAGCGAAAAGTTTGACTTTCTGTCACTTACGCCGCAGCTGACTGTGAGTTTTATCTGATTATCTTTATACATCAGAGAACTTTTCTTAAGCTTTTCTCTTACTTTCTCGGCAAATACTACACCGCCTTTGATATCGGTCTCACCTAATATTGCAATAAACTCTTCACCGCCGAACCTTCCCACAATATCAACCGCTCTTGCTTCATTTTTAAGTATTTTTGCAAAAGCAAAAAGTACGGCATCACCTGCATCATGCCCGTATGTATCGTTAACATCTTTAAAATGGTCAAGGTCCAAAAAGACGACGGTAAAGTTATGTCCATGTCTCTCAAACTCCGCCTCTTTTATGTTCATCAGCTCTTCTAATGCCCGTTTATTGTAGAGCTTTGTTAAAAAATCCTCTTTCGATTCCTCTCTTGCTCGCTGAAGCTCCTGTTCGAGATGCTCTATTTTTTTGCTGAGCAGATTTACTTCGTTACTGTGTTTTTTCAGATCACTTGTCAATGCTTGTGTGTTCTTCTCAAGAGCCACGGCAATAGCGTATATTTTTTTATGGGCAACGCTAAAGTTCGTGATAGTCTTTTCATTATAGCTCTCAAGCTCTTTTTTAATCTTCTGTATCTCTATGGTCGAGCTGTCTGAACTCTCTATCATCTCTATAAGTCTTAGCGAGAGTTTATCAAGGACACCGTCAATTGACTCTATCATCTCTTTGACGCTCTGCTTGTCAAGCGCTATTCTTAGAGCTATGGCAGATTTTATCTCAGCCTCCACAGAGGCACTCTGTAGAAGCTGTGGATTACTCCTTATTCTCTGGCTTATATCTGCTATCTTATCGTTAATGCTCGGTGCTATTGATGGAGTCAAAGATGAGACAAGCAGTGAAGCTATTGTTGAGAGCTCTATTGTGCCTAAAGGCTTATCGCAGAGATTTGTAAGATTTAAATCTTCTATGGTTTTTTTAAGATTTGTTTTATCAACCTCACCGAGCGCTTTTAGTTTCTGTAAAAAGGTATCGTCATATGTTGTTATAAAGTTTATCCAATGCTGTCTAAACTGGTCTATCTCTGTAACTGAAGGCTCTCTGTTTAAAAGTTCAAGACTTCTCTTTGCAAGTTCAGTAGCCTCTTTGTTATGCAGTACCTCTACAACCTGAAGCACTCTTCTTATAAAGAGACTCTGAGATTCAAGCAGATTAGCGCAGTGGGATGGGTTTGTTCTGTTTAGTTTTGATATGAGAAAGCGGGAGAGCTCGGAGATATTTTTAATATGGTATTTTTTAAGTTCATCTTGAAAATCTTTGTTCAGAGATGCGGTAAATTTTTCAAGCTTTGAGCAATCCTCTGTCGCAAAGCCCGCTTTTGTGGCCTCTTTGCAAAAAGCTTCGGCATAAAAATCAGGCGTTAAAAGCTTCCCCTCTAACTCTAATCTTTTTACAGCTTTTTTTATGATAGTCTGAATATTCATAACTGCTCCTTATTTTTTTGCCCTGGCACCCTCGGCGGAGACCTGCGCAACAAATGACTTAATAGCTCTTTGTGCAGCAAAGCCGATAGCTTCAAATCTATCTTGATCCGTAACGATGGCGTTTGGTGCAACTGAGAAATCATGAAATCCTCTTGTATTATAGCTTTTTGATTCGCCGGCAGTATGTTTTATAATATTTAGCGCAACACTCATTCTATAACCTGTAACATAACCATTCTCATCATAGACTATTGGCGAGTAAGCTGGAGTTCCCATCTTTAGCACCAAGTGTGTTTTAGACTCATCTTTACTTACAAGAGATGCCTGAAACACCTCAATTATCGCTCTATCGACCGCATCTTTGATGATAACTGTATTTTGAGGATCCACTGCTGAGATGATAACACTTGTGCTTATCTTATCTCCCATGACCTCACGCGAAAACTTGGCACTGGATTTGTACCCGCATCCGCTTAGTGCGACCAACAAGAGAGATAGAAGCAGTGAGGTTTTAATATTTGAAAAAAAGTTCAACATCAATCCTTGACAACTAAATTTACTAACTTCTTTGGAACCAAGATCTCTTTTATTAGAGTCTTGCCCTCAAGCCATTTATGCGCCTCTTTTTTTGCGATCTCAAGTATCTCATCCTGCGGCGCATCAAGTGACACCTCGATCTCACATCTTCTTTTTCCGTTGATAGAGACACCCAGAGTAATAGAGTCCTCTACAAAAACCTCTTCTATCACTTTTTGCAAAGTAAGGTTCTTAAGAGAGAAACATCTGCTGGAAATCTCCCAGCAGACGTGCGGTATTACAGGCTCCATAATAGACGCAAGTATCCAGTAACCCTCGCTCCAGACATCCTCGTTGCTCTGAAGGTTAAGAGCGTTCATCGCCTCCATAACACCCGCGATCATTGTGTTAAAAGTGTACCTTTGTGTGTAAACATCCTCAGCACGCGCAAGCGCCTCATACACTTTCTTTCTTGCAAACTTCTCCTCTTTCAAAAGAGAGCTGTGCTCAATCTTTACAAGAGTCTCCATCTTGCGCACATTTGCACTTCTGTCGTAAAATCTTTTTATAAATTTGTACGCACCCTCAACGGCACTGTCGTTCCACTCAAGCTCCTGCGTCGGAGGTGCTGCAAAGAGTATAAAAAGTCTTGCCGTATCGGCACCGTATTTCTCTATGATCGCATCAGGATCAACCGTATTGCCTTTTGACTTGCTCATCTTAGCGCCATCTTTTAAGACCATTCCCTGAGTCAGAAGTCTATCAAAAGGCTCGTCAAACTCCAAGTAGCCCAGGTCGCGGAAAACTTTTGTAAAGAACCTTGCATAAAGAAGGTGCAGTATCGCATGCTCGATCCCGCCGATATAGTGGTCAACGCCCATCCAGTACTTGATCTGCTCTTTTGAAAAAGCCTCATCCTGCCAGTTCTTAGGCGATGCGCAAAAACGCAAGAAGTACCATGAGGACTCTACAAAAGTATCCATCGTATCAGTCTCGCGGATAGCATTTTTGCCGCACTTAGGACATTTGCAATGCTTCCAAGTCGGATGCTTCTCAAGAGGATTTCCCTCTCCGGTGATCTCGATGTCTTCAGGAAGAGCGATCGGGAGATTCTCTTTTTTCTCCATAACAATACCGCAGCTCTCACAGTGAACAAAAGGGATAGGCGCGCCCCAATATCTCTGGCGCGAGACTCCCCAGTCTTTGAGTTTGTAATTAGTCGTTTTTTTGCCTATCTTTTTCTCTTCAAAGTGCTCTATTATCTTTGACTGCGCCTCTTTAGAGTTCATACCGTTAAAGATCTCCGAGTTGAAAAGCTCTCCCGCTTCCGTATATGCTTTGTCTGACTCTAATTCGCCATCAAAAGGCTTTATAACTGCGTTTACAGGCAGATCATATTTTTTGGCAAAGTCAAAATCTCTCTCATCATGAGCAGGAACAGCCATTACAGCACCGCTTCCGTAGTCCATAAGAACGAAGTTTGCAATCCATACAGGCACTTTTTTATTTGTTAGCGGATGAGTGACACTCAAGTTTAAAGCGATACCGCTCTTCTCTTTTTGTCTATCGATCGATGAAGCATTCTTCATCTCTTTGATCCGAGCGACACTCTCATCATCAAGAAGCGAGTTTTCGATCATATAGCTCACTATCTCATGCTCAGGTGCCAAAGCCGTATAGCTAACACCGTAGATAGTATCGGGGCGTGTTGTAAATACATCAAAGCCCTCAAAGTTTTTTCCCAGTTTTGAAAATGACTCATCGTCAAAACGAAGCTTAAACTCAAGACCGTTCGATCTGCCTATCCAGTTCTCCTGCATGGTTAAAACCTGTTTAGGCCAGCCATCTTCAAGTTTATGCAGATCATCTAAAAGCTCATCTGCATACTTTGTGATCTTGAAGTAGTACTGATTCATATCTTTTTTGACTACCTGATTGTCACATCTCCAGCAGCAACCTTCTATCACCTGCTCGTTTGCCAAGACTGTATGACAGCTCTCACACCAGTTTAAAAATCCCTTTTTACGATAAAGGAGATCTTTTTCATACATATCGATAATAAAGCCCTGCTCAAACTTTGTATATAGCTCATCGCTTGTGGCAAGCTCGCGCTCTTTTGAAAAGGAGAATCCAAGCGATTTGAACTCGCCCTTCATATAGTCAATATTATCATATGTCCATTTTTTTGGATGAGAACCGTTCTTGATAGCCGCATTTTCAGCGGGCATACCGAAACTGTCAAAGCCTATGGGATGAAGAACGTTAAAACCCTGCTGACGGTAATATCTTGCAAAAGTATCGCTTAGAGTGTAGTTTCTAACATGCCCCATATGAAGTCTTCCACTTGGAAAAGGGAACATGCTCAGTATATATTTTTTCTCTTTGCTGAAATCTTCACTCGGCTCAAAACTTCTATTTTGTGCCCAATACTCTTGCCAACTCTTCTCTATGGTCTTTACGTTATATTCCAAATTAAAACTTCCTGTAAAATTATTCTGACTCCTAAAGAGTCTAGCTTTAGTGACCCAAGCGGTCTTAGCGTAGCTAAATGGGCTCTGCTCATTTAGCGTACAAATAAATTAGTACTCTTCACGGTTTTTAGAACTCTCTATATAGACAAGTCCTACGGAGAAGAGGTTTGCTATCAAAGCACCTATTGCCAGAGCGATCGCCCACTCCAGGTTTCCGACTACTTCTAGATAGATAAATGCAGGAATAAGATGCAGATCCGCAACCAGTGATGATGCCAACAGTTCGGCAGAGAGGAGGTTTCTGACACCAATTTTCAAAAATGTAGAGACCAGATTTAAGCTGCCCGCCACAAAAAGCGCGACAGCACTATGCTCATATAAAAAACCCGCAATTGATGTTAAACTCATCAATGAAAAAAACACGTATATTACCTTGCCCCAATCCATGCAAACACCTTTGTTTAAATTAATTGGCAAGATTATACAAAAAGTATCTTAAGTAGCGACTTATACTCTATTGCTTAAGCTATTTAAGAAGGAGATTTTTTTTCATAAAGAAGTAAAAAATTGCCAAAGGGGGAACAAAAACAATACCTATCAGCCAAAATGTTTTTTGCTTCTCCTCTTTAAACTCAGCTTTATATACAGAGACTATTGAGTAGATCCAAAAAGCTACAAACAGAAAAAAGACTAAAAATGAAACATTACTCATGACTAACTCCTTGTTGTGATAGACAATTGTAACTTGATTAGGTAACCAATGGGTAATGCGCTTACATTACCCCTGATTCGAATTGAGACCTCATTCTCTCTTTTTCAGCCTCTCTTTTTGCTTTTTCGGCAAGTTTTACATGATAATTTTTTACATCAAAGCCAAAAAGGAGCAGTGTCGGAGATGCGACAAAGATAGATGAGTATGTTCCTACCACGATTCCTACCAAAAGAGTAAATGCAAAGGCGTGAATAATCTCTCCGCCGAACATAAAGAGCGTAAACACAACAAAGAATGTAGTGAGTGAAGTAAGTGTAGTTCTAGCCAACGTTTTTGTTATTGAGTTATCAATTGTCTCTGAAAGTTCAACATCTCTACCCTTTACAACACCCTCACGTATCCTGTCAAATACGATAATTGTATCGTTGAGCGAGTAACCAAGGATGGTCAAAAGCGCTGCGAGAACATCAAGATTTACCTCAAGCCCTACAAGAGCGATGGCTCCAAGAGCGATCGAGACGTCATGGACAAGCGCCATAATAGAGGCTACGGCAAATCTCCACTCAAATCTGAATGCTACATATATCAAGATGCCGATTACCGCTAAGATAAGAGACATGATCCCTTTCTCTTTTAGCTCGCTTCCAACCTTTGGACCGACTATATCAACACGGCGGATCTCAAACTCTCCTGTACCCACAAGAGTCTCACGAGCGAGATCTCCCACATCGACTACTACATCTCCGGTCGTTGTTCTCATACGAATAACAACCTCATCTTCTGAGCCGAACTCCGTTATAGAAGCTCCCTCAAAAATAGCGTTGCTCTTTAGCTTCTCTCTCATCTCATCAATCGGAGCGGCAGTGTCATACTTTACCTGAACAATTGTTCCGCCTGCAAAATCGACACCGTAATTAAGACCTTTTGTAGCCAAAATAAGAAATGAGCCAAGAACTAAAACTATTGACATAATCATTGCCAACTTTGACTTGCCCATAAAATTAAAGGTTTTTGTATACTTGAAAAACTCCATAATTACCCCTTAATCCCGAACCAAAAAAGGTTGTTTTTGCTTTTTTGTATTCTCTTTTCAAGCATCTCATATACGCCGTGCGTTCCAAGAATTGCAGTAAGCATTGAAGCTAGTATTCCTATGCTGATGGTAATTGCAAAACCTTTGATAGCACCCGTTCCGTAAGCGTAAAGAACGACAGCGGCTATAAGGGTTGTTATGTTTGCATCCAAAATAGCACTCATTGCATTTGCGTAGCCCTCTTCTATAGCTTTATGAATAGATTTCCCCTCATGTATAAGCTCACGGATACGCTCTGAGATAATAACGTTCGCATCAACTGCCATACCGACGGTCAAAACGATACCTGCCATTCCAGGAAGCGTAAGAGTTGCTCCAAAAAGACTCATAACCGCCAAGATGATAAATAAGTTTGCTATCAAAGCGATATTTGCAATTATTCCCGCCATTCTGTAATAAACAACCATAAATATGATTACAAGTACAAAACCGCCTACAAGCGCAATAAGGCTTGCTCTGATGCTATCAGCTCCCAAGCTAGGACCGACAGAACGCTTCTCCATAAGGTAGATCGGAGCTAAAAGAGAGCCTGAACGAAGTGCGATAGCCAGATCTTTTGCTTCCATTACCGTATAATTACCGGAGATCTGCCCGCTTCCGCCACCGATACGCTCATTTATAACAGGAGCTGAGTAGACCTTGCCATCAAGAACAACCGCTAAACGTTTTCCCACGCTTCTGCCTGTAAAGTCACCAAATATCTCGGCTCCTTCGGCATTTAGTGAAAAGCTGATAAGCGGGCGATTGTTTTCGTCAAATCCAACATTTGCATCTGTGAGCATAGAACCGTCTAATATAGGGATCTCTCTTACAAGATGTTTTACGTTCGGATTAGCGGCATCTTCTAAGATAACATCTCCGTATGATGCTGCCTCGCTTTCACTCATGCTGTAAACTCTTGCCGTTCTGTCTTCATCGACCGCCATAAGCTCAAGTTTAGCGGCACGCGATATTAACTCACGAGCACGCTGCTCCTCCTCTATGGTCTTAATGCCTGCAAGTTGAACAAGGATCTTCTCTTCGCCTTGACGAGCTACAACAGGTTCAGTCAGACCAAACTGATCAAGCCTGTTTCTAATCGTCTCAATAGCCTGAGAGATCGCCTGCTGTTCGGTTCTTAGAATCTCCTCATCGCTAAGACTCAGAGATATTCTCTCATCGACCACAACAACGATCGCCCCTTCTATCTCGTGAAAAAAAGATTGAATGGTTTTGACATCATCTTTGTCTAAGAGCGTAAGAGTGATACCCTCTTCATCAAACTGAAGCGTATCGATCAGAATGTCTTTTCTCTCGCTGAAGTGCTTTACACTTGCTGCAATGGATTTAATACGTGACTTTACAGCCTCTTCGGTCTTAACACCAAGAAGCATATGAAGTCCGCCTTGAAGATCAAGACCAAGGGTCACCTTCTTGCCGTCTTGCATCTGAAAAAGAGATGGAGCGGAGAAAAAAACACCAAAAAGTATGGCAAGAGCAAAGATTACTATGCGGTAATTAAGCTTCATCCTCATACTTTCTTGCAACGGCGTCTTTTGTTATCTTTACGATTACGTCGTCATTTATCTTTACAGTAAAGAACTGCTCTTCAACTTTATAAACAGTCGATATGATTCCGCCGATAGTGACGATCTTGTCGCCTTTTTTCAGAGAGGCCACCATCTCCTGATGAGTTTTTGCCGCTTTTTGCTGCGGGCGGATGATTATGAAGTACATAATCGCGATGAGTATTATAAACGGGAGTAGTTGACTTATTATTTCCATGAGTCTGGGTTTCCTTTGAATAAATTGCGGCGATTATACAAGAACTATATTAATAAAAGACTGAATGGTGCTATAATTCAAAGCAAAAAAACAGAGTGCTAAAAGATGACAAAAAAGATCCAAAATATTAGAGATAACTATAATCCGCTCCTTTTTGATATAGTATGCGGAGTCGTGACCGCACTCTTTTTCAGTGCTTTTTTATATCTTGAGCACTTCGGTATAACTCTAAAATTTATAAATACGCTCTTTGGAGTTTTTGCCTTTGCTCTTCTTCTCTACATACCAAAAAGAGCCGCTTTAATAGCCGGTTTCTTTATAGGTCTTTTGTGGTTTTACTGGATAGGATACAGCTTTAAATACAACGGCGTAGGCTATATGGAGTCTATTATCACTCTGCTTTTTGCACTTGTTTATATGCTCTTTTTCGGCGTCTTGGCACTTACCAACAGTGCTCTTATAAGAGCTTTGATGCTCTTTGCTCTAAGCTTTATAGAGCCATTTGATTTTAACTGGCTGCAGATGGAGCTTCTCTTTATAGATAGCTATTTTGGGGTGCAGAAGTATCAATTTGCTCTACTTCTTGCCGCTCTTGCTCTGCCCTCTTATATTAAAAAGCCATACACACTTCTCCCGCTTCTGCTGCTTATCTTTAGCATAAATTTTGCTCCCGAAGCTCAAAAAGATGCCCCGCTAAAGATAAAACTTGTTGCAACAGATATATCGCAAGACAAAAAGTGGCAAAGAGAGAGTTTATCTCCGACAATAGAGCTTATATTTAGCGAGATAAGAGAGGCTAAAGAGAGCGGCTACGA
This sequence comes from Sulfurimonas crateris, assembly GCF_005217605.1. Lineage (NCBI taxonomy): Bacteria > Pseudomonadati > Campylobacterota > Epsilonproteobacteria > Campylobacterales > Sulfurimonadaceae > Sulfurimonas > Sulfurimonas crateris. The sequence continues at coordinate 117,634 of NZ_SZPX01000005.1, forward strand.
CGTTGTTATCTTTCCTGAGTCGGTTTTCCCGTTTTTTATGAACAAAGCTCCCGCTATCGTAGATGAATTAAAAAAGTCATCTTATGATATAGCAATAGTTGCAGGTTCTCTTCTTAGTGAGGATGGCATGCACTACAATGTGACCTATATATTTGAAGACGGCAAGTTTGAAGTTGCTAAAAAATTGGTTCTAGTACCGTTTGGAGAGTATATTCCGCTTCCAAAGTTCGCTCAGGATTTTATAAATAATCTCTTTTTTGGCGGAGCATCCGACTTTAAAACGGCAACAGAGCCTACTGACTTTACCATCAAAGGAGTAAAGTTTAGAAATGCCATCTGTTACGAGGCAACGTGCCAGGAGATATATGAGGGTGAGGTGGATTTTGTTATAGCCATAAGCAACAACGCATGGTTTGCTCCATCAATTGAGCCGACGCTTCAGAAGCTGCTGATGAGATACTATGCTAGAAAAAACGGTGCCACTATATACCACAGCGCAAACTATAGAGGTACCGGAATCGTACAGTAACCTTTATTTGGTATAATTGCACCTTATTTTATTTTACAGGGATTTATAATGATAAATCTAAAAAACCCGAGCCTATACAACAATCGTGAGATCTCATGGCTTCAATTTAATACAAGAGTTTTAAAACAGGCACAAGATGAGTCTCTGCCGCTGTTGGAGCGTTTGAAGTTTCTGGCGATCTATGGAACAAACCTAGATGAATTTTATATGATCAGGGTTGCCGGACTTAAAAAACTATTCGCTGCGGGCATCATTGTCTCAAGTGCGGACAAGCTCACACCGCTTGAACAGCTTCGCGAGATAAGAAAGTATCTCCATCAAGAGCAGCAGGTCGTAGAACACTGCTTAAGCGGTATTTTAAAAAAGCTAGAGCCTGAGGGCATTAGAGTCAAATATTATCAAGACCTCAACCAACACGAAAAGAACAGGCTAAATAAATATTTTAACGAAAATATATACCCTGTAATAATACCTATCGCCGTTGACGCAACACACCCTTTTCCACATCTTAACAACCTAAGCTTCGGGCTAATCGTAAAACTACGTGACAGTGACAACACAACAATTGAGAGATTTGGCATAGTTCGTGTCCCAAGAGTTTTAGAGAGATTTATTGAGATCGACAACGGAACATATGTCCCCATAGGAAGTGTTGTTGCACAACATATCGAAGACCTTTTTCCAGGCTACTCTCTTATAAAATATGCAGCCTTTAGAGTAACAAGAAATGCAGACATTGAGATCGAAGAGGAGGAGGCAGACGACTTTTTGGAGATTTTAGAAGAGGGACTGAAACTTCGCCGCAAAGGTGCAATGGTAAGACTTGAAGTCGGAATTAACGGCGATGATGAGATCGTTAACTTCTTTAACCGCCACACAAACGTTTACCAAGACGACATATATAGATTTCATACTTTCTTAAACCTCTCCAGTCTTTGGCAGATCGTATCAAATAAAAATTTCGCTCATCTTTTATCGGCTCCTTACAAACCAAAAACTCTTCCTCCTTTGGATAACAACGAAAATATTTTTTCAACTTTGGAAAAAGAGGATGTTCTGCTCTACCACCCTTATGAGAGCTTTGACCCTGTTGTAAAACTAATTCAAGAAGCTGCAAAAGACCCTGACGTAGTATCAATAAAGATGACTCTCTACCGCTCAGGAACCGATTCCCCGATTGTTAAATCTCTTATGAGTGCAAGCGAATCTGGCAAGCAGGTAACCGTTATGGTTGAGCTAAAAGCGAGGTTTGACGAAGAGAACAACCTTATTTGGGCAAAAGCTCTTGAAAAAGCTGGCGCACACGTTATATATGGCATTAAAGGTTTTAAAGTCCATGCCAAAGCGACACTTATTACAAGAAGAAAGAACGGTAAACTGAAGCAGTATGCGCATCTAGGAACAGGGAACTACAACCCTTCCACATCAAAAGTATATACAGATATGAGTTACCTTACCTCAAAAGATGAGATAACAAACGATATGACACGCTTTTTTCACTTTTTGACCGGATTTAGCAAAAAAGGCAAACTTAACGAACTATATATGTCGCCGTCTCAAATAAAACCTAAGGTTTTATCACTTATACAAAATGAGACGAGAAAAAAGAGCGAAGGACGTATAATCGCAAAACTGAACTCACTTGTTGACGATGATGTCATAAAAGCGCTCTACAAAGCGAGTCAGGCAGGAGTTAAGATCGACCTGATAGTGCGCGGTATCTGCTGTCTGAAACCGGGCATCGAGGGTGTGAGCGAAAATATAAGAGTCATCTCCATCCTTGGAAAATATCTTGAACACGCAAGAACCTTTTACTTTAAGAACGACGAAGCAGGAGTATATATCTCAAGTGCGGATTGGATGCCGAGAAACCTAATGAGACGTATAGAGCTTTTAACTGCTATAAAAGATAAAACCGCAAAAGAGAAAATAATTCAGATACTAGAACTTCAATGTGCAGATAACACTCTCGCACACGAACTTCAAAGTGACGGTTCATACAAAAAAATAAAATCCGATGATGCAAAAGTCATAGACAACCATAAGTATCTGGAAGATTATGCGAACAAGATAGCAAAAGCATCGACAAAAGAGAGTGCTCAATTAGTTAAAGAGCTCTCAAGCAATATATTTAAACAGGAGCTTTGATTATGCTGTATGATTTTAAAGATATGAGTCCAAAGATCGGAAAGAACACATGGATAGCACCTTCTGCCGATGTCATAGGAGATGTCGAGTGCGGAGAGGATTGCTCTATCTGGTTTGGAACCGTTGTAAGGGGCGATGTCCACCACATAAAGATAGGCGACAGAGTAAGCATACAGGATTTGAGCATGGTGCATGTAACCCACCATAAAAAAGCAGACAGAAGTGATGGTAATCCGACAATTATCGGCAATGACGTGACAATCGGGCACAGAGTAATGCTTCACGGATGCACTATAGAAGATGCTTGTCTTATCGGGATGAGCGCGACGATCCTTGACGGTGCCCTCATAGGAAAAGAGTCTATTGTAGGTGCGGGCGCACTTGTGACAAAAAACAAAGTTTTTCCGCCACGCTCACTTATCATGGGAAGTCCGGCAAAGGCTATAAGAGAGTTAAGCGATGAAGAGGTAAAAGAGCTCTACGCTTCTGCTTCACGCTATGTAGAGTTTAAATCTCACTACCAAAAATAGATGCCTGAATATTTTATTTTTGCGGACATTTTAGGTATTACTGCTTTTGCAATAAGCGGTTTTTTGATTGCCATAAAAAACAACCTAGACATTTTGGGCATTTTAATAGCCTCAGCGCTTACCGCTCTAGGTGGGGGTATTATCAGAGATGCCATACTAAGTTCCCCTCCTTTTGCTTTTACATCCTTTTATCCGGCGATAACGCTAATTGTGACTATATTTGTTGCATATATATTTAAACTCTACAAAGAGAGCTCGATCGAGAGAAAGTGGATGTTTGTCGTGAGTGATACTATAGGGCTCGTAGCTTTTAGCATAACCGGCGCTCTTTTGGCAATAAATGCGGATTACAACTTTTTTGGCATAGTGATACTCAGCTTTATCACGGCTGTTGGCGGAGGGGTTACAAGAGATATTATGATAAATCAGGTTCCTACAGTTCTTATCAGCGACTTTTACGGCTCCATAGCAGTTATTGTCGCGCTTCTTCTAGGTACTCTACACTTTTTTGATGCTATTAACGAGTTTAGCATCATAGCTACTGCACTCTTTAGCATAGCGCTAAGATTGATAGCCTACAAAAAAGGGTGGCATCTGCCAAGGATTGTATGAAATATATATAATATATTTTGACATTATTTTCATAACGGTTTTTTATAAGTAACGCTTGAATATTTACAAAAGTTAATTTTGATACTATAATGACCGCACTTTAAAATATACTAACTATTTTTTTATAAAAGGTATTTGACATGAAGATAGACGGTCGTTTTTGGCTGACAAAAGACAATGAGAGCTTTTTAGGTTCAGGCAGGGTCGAACTATTAAGAACTATAGAAAAGAGAGGCTCTATAAATGCTGCGGCAAAAGAGATGAAAATGAGTTATAAAGCAGCTTGGGAGCGTATAAATTCAATGAATAACCTTGCAGACGAGCCGCTTATTACAAGAACAACGGGAGGAAAAGGCGGAGGCGGAACGACACTTACTCCTTACGCACATAAACTTATCGAAACATATAACCGTCTAAATGAGCTACATAGAGAGTTCATCAACCGTTTTGCCGAAGCAGGTAATGATCCTGAACATTTAGCCAAAATACTAGCAAGAACCTTCTTAACCACTAGTGCCAGAAATCAACTTCCTTCTACGATAAAAGAGATAAAATTCAACGGTTTAAACGCATATATCGAACTCTCTTTTTTTGGGGGATACTCTTTAACCTCAAGTATAACAACTAAATCTATAAAAAACATGGGCTTACATGTAGGAAGTAAAGTCTACGCCATCATCAAATCTAGCGACATAAATATCGTAAATGAAACACCTGCTTCTAATAAGAACATAAACATTTTAAAAGGCGACATAGAACTAATAGAAATATCTCAGGACTCTTTGGAAGTATCTTTTAAAATCAACGAACACATAACGCTTACCGCCCTTTTAGATAAGGAGGATACCTCTTCTTTAAAAATAGGCTCCAAAGCTTACGCACTGATAAATACCGACAATATAATAATAGGTTTATAGTTTAAGGTTAAATAAAACTTTAAGAAATAATTGATTATCATTCGTTATGTCTTAGGAGATACAACGATATTTTTTTGTATTTAGACTATATTCCATATGATGAGACAAAATGTCGGATAAAGTATTTATCGTTATATCAAAAAAGATATATAATTACATTGGTTTAAAAAATAAAAACTTATCCAAGTATGAAACAACTCTTCAGAAAATAATACATAAAATCAAAAACTTCGTATTATCTTCTGAGGCGTTTACGCCTCGAATATCTAGTGAACTATTTTTTTATGTGCTATTTTACAAAATGAAGCTACCTTCTTCTTTTTCTCAAAATTCTCTTGTTAAATGTCCAAAACAAAAGCAAAAAGTTGTTTCACTAGATTTATATATGCTCCAAATAAACAAACATCATAATTAAGGTATCAGCATGTTAAAAAAAACACTCACTCTACTTTTATTAGTCTTAAGTTTTACGTTACACTCAAAAGTCATAAATGAAAATCCCAAAAAAGTATTTGGCTCTTCTCCTCCGATGAACTATCTCATTTACGCTATAAACCCGAGCAAGATGGTCGGTTTGAACTTTTATGCGAACAATATCAACAATAACGCCGATGTGAAGTTTTTAAAACAGAGTTTTTTAGAACTTCCCGTCATAGGGTCGTTTCCCGGCTCAGGACAAGGGATAAATTTAGAGACTATCATAAAACACAATCCTGATCTTATTTTAATCTGGGAAGATGTTTATTTTTACAAACGCGTTGAAGAGCAGATAAGAAAAGCTCAAATACCCAGTATAACAATCCCTTTTAGAAAGATAGAGTCTATGCCCTCTTCTATATTGACAGCCGCCAAAGCCATGAATGAACATAAACGCGGCAAGATACTCTCTGATTATACAAAAGAGCGTATCGAATATATCAAAAATATGTTGCAAGAGCTTGAGCCTGTAAAATATTATTATGCCGAAGGAGCCGACGGTTTAGCTACGGAGTGCAGCGACTCTATGCATGTTGAAGCATTAAACTTTGCAGGAGGAGAAAATGTACATAAATGCACTCAAAGTAACCTCAAAGGTCTTGAACGCATCAGCTTTGAGACGCTTGTGGGTTATGATCCGCAAGTCATCATCGCACAAAACAGACTTGTTTACAACACCATACTCTCCAATCCTCTTTGGAAACATCTGCAAGCAGTGAAGAACAAAAGAGTCTATGTAGTACCCAGCACGCCTTTTAACTGGATAGACAGACCGCCTTCTTTTATGAGAATTATAGGAATAGAGTGGTTGGCTCACAACTTCCATCCAACACACTACAAAAACGACATCTATACGCAGATAGCAAAATTTTATAAACTGTTTTTAGATGTAGAACTCACACAAGAGCAGATATACCAAATAATAGGAGAAAAAGAGTGAAAACAAAATCTTTATTTATCTCAATGATGGCTTCAAGCCTCCTTTTGGCTACTCCTATCAGTATAAAAAAAATCGTTATAGACGATACGGCGGCCATTAAACTATGAGCTTTTCAAAAGAGACACGCTATCTCATCGCAGGGGGAGTGCTTTTGGTTTTTTTAGCACTTTTTTCTTTGCTTTGGGGTCAGTATCCTATAAGTCTAGAAGTATTTTCCGCCTATGTAAAAAATATCCTTTTCTCAACTCCTGTAGATGAATCTTATAATATTGCACTTATTCACAATATTATCACCGAGATTCGCCTTCCTCGTGTTTTGCTTGCTATTCTTATCGGTGCGGCACTTTCAACTTCGGGAGCGGTTTTTCAAGCGATGTTTGTAAATCCTCTTGTATCCCCCGGGATTTTAGGAGTACTTGCAGGAGCATCATTCGGTGCGGCTTTGGGGATGCTTCTAAGCGAACACTGGTACTTGGTACAGATATTTGCTTTTTCTTTCGGATTTATAGCGGTCGGTTTTGCCGTGTTCATAGGTTCAATGGTGACAAACTCCCGCTCAACCGTCATGCTGGTTCTAGGCGGAGTTATCAGCGGTTCGCTTTTTACTTCTCTGCTCTCTATCATAAAGTATGTCGCAGACCCTTACAGTACACTGCCTGCTATTGTTTACTGGCTTATGGGTTCGCTATCTATGGCACAATTAAACGAAGTTTTTCTTGTAGCCATTCCTATTTCAATCAGCATTACGGGCATGATATTTATGAGCAAATATTTTGACCTTATGAGTTTAGGAGATGAGGAGGCAAAAGCACTTGGCGTAAATGTCAAGCTTATACGCATCATAGCTATCGTTCTTGCTACGCTGGCAAGTTCATTGTCTGTCGTTATGGCGGGCATTATCGGCTGGGTAGGGCTTATCATACCGCATATTATCCGTATGGCGGTTGGTCCCTCACACCGCCTGCTTATTCCTCTTTCGGCTATTGTGGGAGGAGCATTTTTGCTTCTTGCCGACGGGGTATCAAGACTTGCTCTTAGCGTTGAGATACCTATAGGGATTTTGACTTCGCTTATAGGGATTCCTATCTTTATAATTGTATTAAAAAATGCGAGGGCGGCATGGAACTAAAACCTATTATAGAGGTAAAAAATCTTCATTTTTCATATAAGAAACATCGAGTTTTAGCAGGTGTTGACTTAGAGCTTTACAGAGGCGAAGTCGTCTCTTTGCTAGGACCTAACGGGTGCGGAAAAAGTACGCTTATCAAGCTCATTTTAAAACTTCTTCATGGAGAGGGAGAGATAAAAATAGCCTCCAAAGAGATTGGAAAATATTCGCATAAAGATATAGCTTCACATGTAGCTTATATTCCACAGTACAACAATACGCCCTTTAACTATACCGTTCTTGAAATGGTCGTCATGGGAAGAGTATCAAAACTAGATTTTTTTGCTCTTCCATCAGCAAATGATTATGAGGTGGCAAACAAAGCACTTGAAAAAATAAATATTGAGCATCTGCACGACAAAGCGTTCGGACAACTAAGCGGCGGACAAAAACAGATGGTGCTTTTGGCGCGTGCCATCGCTCAGGAAGTAAATGTATTTATCATGGACGAGCCTGTTGCAGGGCTTGATTACGGCAATCAGATAAGGCTATTGGAACTCATAAACGAACTAAGTGCGCAAGGGTACACATTTTTAAAAACCACGCATTATCCAGACCATGCACTTTTAGTATCAAGCCGTGTAGTGGTTATGAACGGTGGGAAAATCATAGCAGATGGAACTCCATCTGAAGTTATTACAAGCAAGATGATAGAGAGTGTATATGATATCAAAGCTGACATCATCACGCACGACTCACACAAAAGGTGTGTTCCGATATTTGAACAAAAAAGAGAGGTTATATAAGATGGATTTACTGTTTGAAGATACGGGTTATTTTGACTTAACCACATATGGACTAAGGATTGGTGATAAAAAAGGTGTTATGAGTTTTTCGCCTAAAGCCGAGATAGTGCTTTGCGGAGCGGATGAAGTTGAAAAGATTTTAAAAAAGCTTAATATAAAACACACTTTTTTTAAAAACAACGGCGATAGAGTTATGGCAAAGGAGACCATCTTGGAGTGCAAAGGAGATGCAGCTTCGCTTCATAAAGCATGGAAAATCTCTCAAAATATCTTTGAGTATATGAGCGGTATCGCAACATATACAAACACACTTATAAAGAGTGCTAAAGCTATAAACCCGAGCATTAGTGTCTCAACAACCAGAAAAAACTTCCCAGGAGCTAAAGAGCTTATGTTAAAAGCCGTCATGTGCGGCGGCGGTGCACCACATCGTCTCGGGCTTTACGACTCTGTTTTGATTTTTGAACAGCATCTGAACTTTTTTAATGCTAAAGAAGAGTTGGAGCAAGGTTTCAAAGAGCTAAAACACAATTTTATAGAGAGAAAAATCGCCGTTGAAGTTGAGAGTTTTGAGCAGGCTTCATACTTTGCCTCACTCGGTGCGGACATCCTTCAATGTGAAAAGATGGATTTTAAGACACTAAAGAGCTGTGTAGGCTTAAAACAAAAACACCCTACTCTTTTACTCTCTGCAACGGGCGGGATTAACGAGAAAAATATTGCCGGTTTTGCAGCGTGCGGTGTTGATTTTATAGTCACTTCATCGCCTTATCATGCAAAACCTCTTGATATAAAAGTTACTATCAAGGAGACCAATTGATGAAAAATATTTTATTTGCTTTAGCAATTATCTTTAGTGCAAATATCAATGCCAAAACTATAACGGATGATTACGGCAGAGTAGTTGAAGTTCCAGAGCATATCACCAAAATCTACGCCGCCTCGCCGCCGCTTGCCATGAGCATTTTGGCATTTAACCCTGACTTGGTTGCAGGTTTAAACTCTTCATTTAACGAGACGCAAAAAAAGTATGCAGGAAGTGCATATAACAAACCCATTGTAGGCGGTTTTATGGGACAGGGAAACACTCCGAACTTTGAGATACTAGCAAGCGTAAAACCTGATGTGATTATCATGTGGGCTAGAATGAGAGGTTATGAGAAAATATTAGCCAAGTTTGAAAAGATGGGTATTCCCGTTTTATTGGTTGAAAATGAGTCAATTTACAGCATCATCACCCAGTTTGAACTCTTTGCAAAACTCACAGGCGACACCGCAAGAGCGGACGAACTCATAGCTTACACAAAGAAAAGCCTCTCTCTTATAGAATCACTCAAAGAAGAACTATCCAAACAAAAAGAGGTGCGTTACTACTTCGCACAGGGCTTAGACGGATTATCTAGCGAATGTGAGGGTTCGTTTCATTTAGAACCGTTTAAATATGCAGGTGCGAAAAATGCACTTGATTGCCGCATGAGTTCTAATTACGGGATGGAGAAGATAAGCATGGAGAGCGTTATCTTAAGCAATCCCGATGTTATAGTCGCCATGGAAAAAACATTTACCGATACGCTATTGCAAAACCCACAATGGAAAAATCTAAGAGCCGTTAAAGAGGGTAAAGTTTTCACCGTTCCCTCAACTCCTTTTAACTACATCTCAAGACCGCCCTCTTTTATGAGACTTCTAGGCATTATATGGCTGATTGACTCTTTTTATCCATCGCTTTTAGAAAAATCGTTTGAAGATGAGAAAAAAGAGTTTGAAGCACTCTTTTTTCCTCAGCTAAAGGAGTCCAAATGACTCCCTTCTCGCCGTTAGGCGAAGCTTTAGTGACTGAATATAATTTGGACTTGTTCAAATTATATGAGATTTATTAGTAGGAGAATTGAAAATGTTAATAGAAAAACTTTTAGGAGTTGCTATTATCGGGGTTGAGCCTGTGTTGTTGGTGCTTATAGCTATGAGCGTTATCTCATTTGGCATAATTGTAGAGAGAGTGCTTGCATTTGTACATGTAAAAAATACTTTAAAAAATCTAAACCAAGTAGAGTTAAGAGTGTTGCTTGAAAAAAGGCTCGGTATCCTTGCCACATTTGGAAACAACGCTCCTTTTATCGGACTTTTTGGAACCGTTCTAGGGATAATCAACGCTTTTCATTCACTCTCAAAAGAGGGAAGCGAATTTGGAGTAAACGCTGTTATGGGAGGTATTTCAGAAGCTTTAGTTGCAACAGCCGTGGGGCTTTTTGTAGCTATTCCAAGTGTTATAGCCTACAACTATTTTGTAAGAAAAATAAAGATGATGCTCCTTGAGATGGAGGTAAACGAGAGATGAAAACCTCTAACGCTTACGAAGATAACGAAATATCAGAGATAAACATGACCCCTTTTGTGGATATAGTTCTTGTAGTTTTGGTTATCTTTATGGCGACTGCAACCTTTGTCGCACAGGGCAAAATAGCCATATCTCTTCCGAAAGCCACGAAACACAAAGAGGTGTCAAAACCCGAAAAACCGATAATAATTACTATCGACAAAGAGGGAACTCTTTATTTTAACGACAAAAAGATTGAGATAAAAAACCTAAGTACCGCTTTGCAGGGAAGTAGTGATATTGCTTCAAAAGCCGGTGTTGTTCTTCGTAGCGACGCAAAAACAGAGTTTGAACATGTAGTAAAAGTCATCGATACATGTAAGCAAAACAATATCTCAAAGTTCTCAATCCAAACACAAGAGCAAAACAGATGAACACTTTTTGGCAAAGAGCTCTTGTCTCCATAGCTTCAACTACGATTTTGCACGCTTCGATATTTTACTCTCTTAGCAGCGTAAATCAGCCGCAAATCGTTACTCAAAAAGCCGTGGAAATATCACTGATAGACAACGCAGAGATTGAAAAAAAAGAAGAGCCAAAACCAAAAAAAGAGCCAAAACCGACAATCAAGCCAAAACCGATTGAAAAAGAAGAACCAAAAATCAAGCCAAAACCGACAATCAAGCCAAAACCGATTGTAAAAAAAGAACCAAAGATAGAGCCAAAACCTGTTGTCAAAGAAATACCGATAATTGAACAAGAGCCTATCGTTGAAAAAAAACCTCTTATCTATAAAGAGGCTCCAAAAATTGTTCAAAACGAGATTAACACAGAGATAAAAGAGACTCTTGTATCGCAAGAAACAAGAGAAAAACAAGAGATGAAGTCTAAAGTAAGTGAAGATAAATTGGCACTATATCTATCTAAAGTCAGAGCAAAAATCCAAGAAAATCTAAGATATCCGCCTCTTGCAAAACGACTAAAGATTGAGGGGGAGAGTGTTGTTGGATTTGAAATCTTACCTGATGGAAGCGTAAGGGAATCATCCATTGGCATAAAAAACTCAAGCGGACACAAAAGTTTGGACAGACAAGCCATAAGCACCATTTTAAGTGTATCTCCGTTTGATGCTCCTCCACAAAACAACATGTCGATAGTTTTACCTGTTGCATTTAAATTAAATCTATAAAAAAAGGAAAAAAGATGAGTGAATTTTTAACAAAAAACGATGAGAGCGTAAAAATAGAAAAGATTATGAAATTTAACAGATCTTTTGATGAGATGAGCCAAGACCAAAGAGAAGCATGGCTTAAAGAGATGGGAGAGATAAATATAGAACACTTCTTTAAAGCAAATCAGAGAGTATTTGATGAAGACGGTCCGCATAAAGCAAATCCCGATAAAGCGAAATCTCAGCAAAGAAGAGATTTTTTTCTTGATGTACTTAAAAACAGAGTCAAATCCGACCCTTTAAAACTTCCAAAAGGACACCCCGTTACCAACTATCTTGATGAAAACATCGTGATTCGAGAAATCTGCACAAAAATAGAAGATATTTTTGATGTAAAAGAGTTGCAAACTTATCAGCCGACATCAGAGCTGCTTCATGAGTTGTCAAAAATCCATATTCACTATTTACGAAAAGAGGATCAGCTTTTTCCATATCTTGAAAAACACAATTTTACCTATCCGAGTACGGGTATGTGGAAATTTCATGATGAGATGAGAGCAAATCTCAAAACCGTAACAAAAGCGGTTGAGATAGGCACATTGGACGATGAAACACTAGAGCTTATGAAAGAGACCGTAAAAAATATTTTTGACATGACCACAAGGGAAGAGAAGATGCTTTTGCCGACTTCCGTGAAGCTTCTTTCACAAGAAGAGTGGATCAAAATTCGCAAAGAAGAGGAAGAGTCAAAAGATGAGATAGGGTACGGATTTATAGAAAATCCGCCGATGTGGCCACCAATGAGTGACGAAGATGTACAAATCGCAACACTTGATAAACTCTTACTGCAAACGGGTTCTCTCTCGCAAGCACAACTCAACCTGTTTTTCTCTCATCTGCCTTTTGATATAACTTTTGTAGATGAAAATGACCGCGTTCTTTTTTTCAACAAAGGCTCGGAGAGGACTTTTCCAAGAAGCCCAAGCGTCATAGGCAGAGAGGTAAAATTTTGCCATCCTCCAAAAAGCGTAGATACCGTACTTACGATACTAGAAGCATTTAAAGACGGGAGCAAAGAGAGTGCAGAGTTTTGGATTACTTTTAATGAACGACTCATTCACATCCGCTATTTTGCGCTTAGAGACAAAGAGAAAAAGTACAAAGGCGTAGTCGAGATAACACAAGATATCACGGATATAAAGAAAATCGAAGGTGAGAGACGACTTTTAGACTGGGCATAAAGGTCTATTTTTATATAGCGTTATGTGAACAATGATATAACAAAGTAAAGGAGATAAAGCGATGGGTAAAGATAAAAACAGCCAAACCAAAGAGCATAAAGGCGGATCAAACCCTCAAAGTTTTGACCGAATCGTGCGTGAAGTGTTTGCACCGATCTACCCTGTTATTGCACAGCAAATAGTGGCAAAAACACTCACAACATCAGGCAGATGTCTAGATGCAGGATGTGGCACGGGGGCATTGGGGCGTGCGATAGCCGCTATTACGGATCTACATGTAACTTTTTTTGATCAATCAAGCCAGATGCTAGATTTAGCAAAAAAGTATGCAGACGAAGAAAATATTTTACACAAAAGCGATTTTTTAGAGGGGGATATACACAGCGTAGAGATGGAGAATGACTCCGTAGATATAGTTATCAGCCGTGGCTCATCACCGTTTTGGGATGATTGGCATAGAGCGTACGGCGAAATATTGAGGGTTTTAAAAGTCGGGGGACATGCTTATATAGGCGGCGGATTTGGCACAAAAGAGCTAAAGGAGCAGATAACCGCCCACATGAGCAAAGATAAACCCGACTGGAGAGACTCATTCAAAGATAGAATCAAAGCAGAGCGAGAAGCACTGCCTCAGATAATGGAAAAACTTAATCCAACATCACACACCATAATCGACGATGAGAGCGGCTGGTGGGTTTTAATAACAAAATAAACAAGGAAAGATAAGATGAATAAAAGAATAGTTTTAAGTTTGGCTTTAATAGCAAGTATGAACATGTATGCTTTTGCAAACGAGAGTTACGGTTTGCAAAAAGTAGAGGTTACGCAAGAAGGCGGCCTTAAAGCACCTATGCAAAATGAAGCATTCAGTGCTCCGGAGACTTCAAAGCTTACGATAGACAAGCTTACCGAGGAAGAGATAGAGATAGCAAACCCTAAAAATGTATTTGAAGCCATCAATATGACCGCTGGTGCGAATATTCAGTTTCAAGGGCGAAAAAACTCGGCTATCATAACCTTTAGAGGCAGCCCCAACATCTATAGTGCCGCGGCATTTGGCGTAATACTAGACGGCGCTCTTCTAGCCCCTATGTCATCGCTAAGAATGATGGAATCTTTAAGTATGGATGTTATAGAGTCTATTGAGGTCATCAGGGATGCGAGTGCGCTTACCCTTGGACCAATTGCAGGTTTTGGAACTCCAAACGGCTCCCCGACTTTGGGGTATATCGTCATAAAGACAAAGCTTCCAAAAAGAGACGGCGGTTCGGCAAAATTTGCTTATGAGAGCTTCAACACAAAAATCGCAGATATAAGCTATGGAGGCATAAACGACAAAATATTTTATCTGGCAAGTTTAAGTGGTTATTTTACCGATGGAAGAGACGATTTCAATACCGCTGAGGAGAGAGGCAGCGTATTTGTCAGAAGCGGTTATATAGATGAGGGCTTTAGTGCAACAATAAGTGCATACTATTCCAATGCGGATAAAGAGACACAAAAAGCGACCGACCCGCTTAGCTCGGTAACGGCTTCAGAGTGGAAATACAAGCCTGTAGAAAATGAGTTTATTTCTGCCATACTTGAGAAAGATTTTAACCAAAACAATAAAACAACCTTACAGCTTTCGCATACAAAAGCGACATGGAGTCAAGATCTTGATAGAACGAACCCATCTACTGCAACTGCCCCTAATATCTACTTTACAGGAACGCAGAGTACGGATTCTATAGATTTAAGGCATGCCATGAAGATAGCGGATACCACGCTAAAGTTTGGTGCACAGGCAATGTTTTATGATGCTCCAGACGGAGAGCTATTTTATGAAGGGTATGAGAGAAAAGAGCAAATCTACGGCGCTTTTATACATGCTTCACACTCGTTTGACAATAACAGACTCACCATTGACGAGTCTTTTAGAGTTGATAGAAAACATATAGATTCTTCTGTAGAGAGGTATGATCCAAACTCTGTATTGGCAGGAAATGTCACAAAACTAAACAATGCAGAACTCTCAATTATAGAAGATCAATGGGCAAAATCATCTATAGCTTTATCCCTAGGGGCGATTTATAAGTTCGACGACAACTTAGAGGGTAGTGCAAGATTTGCGTATTTAACTTCTGGGACTCCCGACGACGCTTTGAGTGCCGACGGCTCAGATATGCAAGACGAAGAAAGCTATAGATACGAAGTGGGACTCAAAAAAAGAATAAACAAATATTTCAGTCCCACTTTAAATCTATTTTTATACGACAATAAAAATATCAAATCGCCTATTTATTTGGGAACAAATGCTGATCCGTACATAGTTTTTAATCAAATAGACCAAAAAAGATACGGCGGTGAACTAGGTTTTGAGGGTACGGATAAAGAACTTTATTACTCTTTTAGCTACGCCTATGCCACGGCAGATGTAAAAGACAACGAGATACCAAAACACACCGTATCGGCAATGTTACAGAAGAAAATCGGAGACTATGCTCTAAACTTTTCCGGTAAATACATAAGCACTTATGAGTCAAACTTTTTTACGATTGACAAAGAGTACCATGATGTAGGGGATTTTATCTCTATTAATCTCTCTTTAGATTACAACCATCAACTGCTTGGAAACGATGCCAAGTTTAGCGTATATAGCAGAAATCTTACGGATGACAACTATGTAACTATATTTGGCTTTGAAGATCAAGGAAGAGTGATAGGCGCATCTTATGCATTTAAGTTTTAATAATCAAGACGGCATTAAACTCGGTATTTTTTTACTTACTGAAAACTTCCACGATGATGCCCATAACACTATCTTAAATGATATTGAGACGGCATGTTACGCAGAAGAGTTAGGTTTTGATGAAGTGTGGTTTGGGGAGCACCACTTTAACTCTTTTAGCGTTATCCCAAATCCATCTCTCATGATGGCTAATTTGGCAGCAAAAACCAAGAGTATCCGTATCGGGACGGCTGCATTTTTGACACCGTTTTATAACACTACAAGATTAGCCGAAGAGATAGCCACACTTGACAACCTCTCAAACGGCAGAATCAATGCAGGGTTTGCCAAAGGCGGGTTTGCTCTTGATTTGGAGTACTTTAACAAAAACTCCGACACTCTTAGAGATGAACTTTATGCAAATGTAAAAGATATAGAGCAAAAACTCTACAAAGATGAGCAGTTTCAACCAAAACCGCTTCAAGAAAAAATTCCTACTTTTATAGCAACTTTTGCAACCAAAGAGACAATCGCATTTGCCGCACACAACGGCTATGGGCTAATGTTTTCTCAAGGTACAACACTTGATGCATGTGAAGAAGCGCAAGAGAGTTATAAAAATATAGCAGGGTTTTACCCACAAACAGTGCTTATGAGAGTGTTTGCAGTAGCAGACACAAAAGAAGAAGCAAAAGAGATAGCATTGCCGGCAACTGATCACTTTGTAAAGTCCATGAGAGCCGTTAAAGCCAAAGGAGCACAACCAAAATTTAACAAAGCAAATTATAATGAACTTTTAGCTCAAAGATACGCTTTTTTCGATGCAAAAACTTTTATGGAAGCTGCTATTGTCGGTAGCGTTGATGATTGTATTGAACATATTTTAAATATAAAAAGGAGGATAAAAAATCTGCATTTAACACTAAAAGTTGCCTCAAGTGAGAGCAACACAACAACAGGAATGCTAAAAATATTTAGCCAAAAAATCAAACCAAAAATTTAAAGGAAAAGAAAATGAAAACAAGTGCAAGAAACGAGTTAAGCGGAACAGTAACAGAAGTAAAGAGTGGCGGAGTGATGAGCGAGATAGTCGTAAAAGTTTCACCGAGCGTGAGTATTTGTGCAACGATTACAAATGATGCAAGAGACTCTTTAGGGCTTGAAATAGGCTCAGGCGTATCTGCTCTTATAAAATCTTCTTTTGTTGTTCTTAGCAAAGAGAAACTAAAAGCAACTGCTAGAAACAACATAGAAGCAAAAGTTTCAGAAGTTATAACGGGTGCCATAAACAGTGAAGTAAAACTCTCTGTAGGCGAGAAAAAACTCTGTGCTATCGTAACTAACGATGCTATAAAAGATTTAGATATCAAAACAAACGATACCGTATATGCGATTTTTAAAGCTTCAAGCGTCATTTTAGTAGCTTGAAATACGATAAAAAAAAGGAGAAAAAATGAAAAAAAGTATATTGGGTATATCTATAGCGACATCTATGCTCCTAGCGGAGAGTTTTACGCTTGGGCAGGTGAGTGTTCAAGATAATGCAAAAGATATAAATCTGTTTGAGCAGAGTATATCGCCGGAGGAGATTTCACAAAACAGCTCGGATACGGTAAGTGAAGCATTGGACAACCTAAGCGGCGTAAATCAAGACGTACAAGGCGGCCGCGGCGAATCGACTCTTTACATCAGAGGATTTGATGCAAAAAGAGTGGGTGTTTTTATAGACGGTATCCCCGTTTATGTGCCTTATGACGGCAATTTTGATTACGGTAGATTTTTAACCACAGACATCGGTTCTATCGATGTTTCAAAAGGGTATTCATCTGTAATTTACGGTGGAAATACTATGGGCGGTGTTGTAAATATTGTTTCAAGAAAACCGACAAAAGAGTTTGAAGGCAATGTCAAAGGTAAGATTGTTTTAGATTCTGATGCAAAAATGGCTCGACATGTAGAGAGTGTCAACTTAGGTACAAAACAGGGAAATTTTTATGCGCAGCTTGGTGCTTCTTACAGTAAACAAGACCATTTTAGAATCAGCGATGACTATGAAGCTACTGCTACTCAACCAGAAGGCGATAGGCTAAAAAGTGAAAATGAGGATAAAAAAGTAAGTCTTAAAGCCGGTTATGTGGCAGACGATAAGAGCGAAATAGCAATCTCTTATGTAAATCAGCAGGGCGAAAAACAACAGCCTCCTGTAACAGATACGACCTTTGCAAAAAACAAAAATTGGGATTGGCCATATTGGGATAAAGAGACTATCTCTATTACGGGGCAAAAAAACTTTGAAAACAGTTATATAAAAGCTTTGGCGTATTATGACAAAAGCAAAAACTCTCTTTGGTCTTACAATGATGCAACATTTTCGTCACTTCAATGGAAAAGCAAATATGACGACTACAGCTACGGAGCTCGTCTTGAGTATGGAGTTGAGCTAGGAAACAACTTCTTAAAAGCTGCCGTAAACTACAAAAAAGATGTGCATCGTGGCTACGATATAGACACAACAACGGATGCCGAGACTCTTCTTGAAAGATATGAAGATCACACCATTTCAGTCGGTTTGGAAGACACATACACACTCTCATCACAATGGGAACTTGTAGGCGGTGTAAGTTATGACAGAAGAACTGCCGATGAAATTTTTGACACAAATACGGCTTATCTTGACATGTTAGCTCTTGAGACACAAGACTCTTTTAGTCCGCAAGCGGCGATTATCTACTCACCGGATAAGAGTTCAAAAGCTAAGTTTAGCGTATCAAGAAAAACATATATGCCGTCCATGAAAGATAGATACTCTCGTAAATTTAACTCCTATGTTCCAAATCCTGATTTGGAAAATGAAATCTCAACACACTATGAGTTAAGCTATCAAAAACACTTTGGTGCATTTATAGGTCGCACTAATCTTTTCTACACAAGAGTTGAGGATGCGATTCAAAGTGTCATTCATATTCCAACAGGATTGGAGCAAAACCAAAATGTAGGAACATTCGATCATAGAGGCGTTGAACTAGAACTCAACTACAAGAGAGATACTTTGGATGTCGGGGGTAACTACACCTACATAAGCATCAAAGATAAAGAAAATAGCGGTGTTGAGATAGTGGATGTTCCAAAACACCAGATTTTTGCTTACGCACAACAAGAAATCGGGGGAGGTTTTTCTATTTATGCAAACGCAAAGTATCGCAACGGTGCTTATGAAAATAAGCTAGACGGCAGCTATGTCACAACCCCTAGCTTCACAACTTTTGATTTGAAAGCGATTTATGAGCCGACAAAAACTTTAACGGCAGAGATTGGCGTGAAAAATCTAACAGACGAACTCGTTCGCTACGACATGGCATATCCTATGGCAGGACGAGAATTTTTTGCCTCTTTAGAGTATAAGTTTTAAAAAGAAACTCTTATGAACAAACATAAAGTATATATAGCCATAGACGATACGGACGAGGTAGGATACTATACATCCACGGGAGAAATTTGTGAAGATATTAGAGAGCATATCGATAAAAATCACTCTCGTACAACACCTATATCGCGCCATCAGCTCTTGCTTGATGAGAGGATTCCCTACACCTCTCATAACAGCTCCATGTGTTTTACATGTGAGCTTGATTTAGAAACATTTGAGCAAGTCAAAAATTTTATACTCTCATATGTTGCAGACAAAAGTGCACCCTCTTCATCGCCCGGAGTGTGCATGGGATTTGAGAGAGATATTTGCAATAGAGATGCGCTTATTGCTTATGGTCTTGATGCGAAAAAAATAGTTTTAACCAAAGAGAGTGCCTATGAAACGGCGGCTGCACAAAAACTTTTTTTAAAAGAGGTAAAGAACAAAGGCAACGGTATAATCGGTGCTTTAGCGGGAGTTGCTCTAAGAGCATACGGAAATGACGGCCGCATAAAAGGTAAGATAAAACTTGGTAAAAAGAGTATTGCCGTCTCAGAGCTGTTAGAAAAGGGTTTATTTGAGGAAGTAAGATTAAAACATGGCAAAACAGCCGATAAAAACCACCATATTGTGATAAACGAGTATCTAAAAGGAGTATATATTGACCATAAATCAGTTTTGCTTCTTGAAGAATACGGAGGTTTTTACAAGCCTCTTGTTAAAGAAGATCTGCTTGATTACTGATGGTTTGCATGTTTTATAAAAGAGATAATAGTTTTGTTTTTAAATATGGCAAAAAAAATTATGATAAAGCCATAGAGTCTGCAGCTCTATGCGAAAATTTTGTACTGGATAAAGATGAAGATGAGTTAATCACTTCAACTGAAAAAAACTCTTGTTACAACTGCCTTTTTAGAAGATGGTGCAGCGATAGTTTTATATGCATGAAAAAAGGTATATATGAGAGTTAAAGCTATATTGAACTTGGCTATAGTTTTGCTGATGAGCATATCTGTTGTTGTTGCAGTCTCTAGCGGTTATCTCTTACACTCTCATTATGCAGCAGATCCTCTACATGTAAGTGCCGGAGTTATTTTTGTCCTGTTTGTCTTTTTTCATATCTATTTGAGAAAAAACAGGCTTAAAAAAGAAGTTGTCAATTTGTACTATTTAGTTATATTTAGGCAACCGAAAAAGAAAAAAAATAAAGGAAGAAAAATGTTTTTAGAACCGATTGATTTTGCCCGTATGTATAAAGAGCATAAACAAAAAACTGTTTTTAAAGGTAAAAACAGCGGTGATTGGGATAACAAATCAAAAGAGATGGCTCCGAGAATGCAAAAATCAGAGTATGTTGAAGATTTTATATCCCGCATGAATATATCAAAAGAGGACACGGTGCTAGATATCGGCTGCGGACCGGGGACTTTGGCAATTCCGCTTGCGAAAAAAGTCAAACATGTTATAGCCATAGATTTTTCATCACAGATGCTAGAGCAGCTTGAAGCTTATGCCGCGCGAGAGGGAGTAAAGAATATCACGACTTACCATATCGGCTGGGAAGATGATTGGAGTCACCTGCCACAGGTAGATATTGTCGTTGCTTCAAGGAGTATTGAAGTTCTAGATCTCGAAGATGCGTTATCAAAAATGTCATCTCATGCAAAAAAGGCATGCTATCTTACCTACAAAACAGGCGGCAGTTTTGTTGATATGGATATATTGGATTATATAGGGAAAAAAATCATAACAAAACCTGATTTCTGGTATATCCCGATACTGCTTTATAAAGAGGGCTATCTACCTAAAATAGACTACATAGCAACAAAAGACGCAAGCGTAAAATACTCAAATGCCGATGAATTTGTAACATCTTTAATCTGGAGTCTGGGTTCTTTAGATGATGAACAACAAGAAAAAGCAAAAGAGTACTTTGAGCTATATGTAGAAAATAGACAAGATTCTATAAAACCGACTTTTTGGGCATTTGTAGCATGGAGTTGTGAAAAATAATCTATATTTACACAGATAATAAAGCTCTTTGGAAGACGTAAAGTGGATTTCAAAGACTTTTTAAGAGCAAAAGCAGTATCTCTTTCTTCTGTGTTTTTGCTTTAAACAACGCTGCATCAAAATCATTTTGCCATCTTATGTGGTCTGAAAAAAGAGCTGATGCCATCAGAAAAATAACTAATAAGACTCTTGCTTAAACTCTATTTGCGCACTTGCAAGCTCAACAACATTCGGGTCTAAAAGAACGGGAAAGACTTTTCTTACGGCATCAGTCACCCACTGCGGGTAGATTCTGAAGTTTAGTTTCACATTTACATGTAGAAATTTTTCTGTGCCTTTTGGCAGTTCAAACTTCTCGACTCTTCTCTCTCCTGCGGGTATTCTCGTATCGCTTAAAAGTGTTTTATACTTCCAAAAGAAGAGCCCGACAGGTTTGGAGTTCTCATCGCCGAAGACTTTTTGAAAGAGTCTGCTTCCATCCTCTATATTGCCGTCATCTTTGAGTTTCCCGCTTGAGAGGATGACCTTGCCCTCTCTGTCCTTGACCTCAACTTCAAGCCACAGCTCCCTAAAATCAGCAACACCCGTAGGGAGATGATGCCCTGCACCGATATTTTTAACACCTACTTCCAAGACTCCATCTTTTATATCTACATCAAGCTTTGCCGAACTTCTTAGCAGCTGCAGGGTCTGCTCTTCATGCTCTTTGTCTCTAAGCCCTGCCAGAAAGTGGTTCGAGCCTGCAAAGTAGTGAACTTTAACATCATCCTTGAGAACACCGCCATCAGTTGAAACACCCTTTAGAGGTGCAAATTTTCCATCTTCTAAGTAGGTCATGTGGCAATCTACGCAAGTTTTGTGTTTAGTTTTATCATTTGGGTTGTTAAACGGCGACTTCTTCCACTCCTCGAACGTAGATACTATCTTTATGCCGTTTTGCGGGTGAAACTCATCATGACACGAAGCGCAGTAGCGGCTCTCATTATAAAACTCTTTTGAGTAGCTCTCTTTATGCACTTGAGGGTTTGCGTTGATAAGTTTTTCGCTAAACCAGCGCCCCAGATCCGAACTGGAATCCTCAAATGCGTACTTCTGCCTATCTAAAGAGACCCTAAAAGATGCGTTTCCTCTGCTTGAAGTATCAGTTATCTGATGGCACGTGATGCATGAGACACCCTCTTCAAGCCTGAAGTTATCATGCTCTTTAAAATCCGCAAGAAGTGTTTTTGCGCCCTTTTCAAAATGCTCATTACTTACAAAGTTACCATCCATAGCGTGCGTGCTTTTACCAAGTCCAACCGAGAGAGCACTTGGGTTGTGACACCCCATACACCATTTGCGAAACTCCTGCCCTTCGACTTCTCCTGCAAGCGTCTCCATGACCATATAGTAAGGGTTCGAGCCTGCAATATGTTTGTGGTTTGAGTTGCTCCACTGCTCAAATATCTCACTGTGACACGATTTGCATTTTGCCGAGGAAGTCCAATCCTCGCTGTGATAAGCCTCTCTTTTCTCCTCTATCTCCAAAAGAGAGAGCTCCGTGACCTTGCTGTATGAAATAGATGGATATGCAAGTAACACAGCACTAAGCAGAGCAAGCGACTGTGCGTTTTGACTCTTTGCTCTTATGATATGCCACAGAAACAGAGCCGCTAAAGCGAGCGAACCGTAGAGATGAGTGTTAAAGGAGACTATCCCAAGCATATCTCCGCCGCGGTTACCGAGAAAAAAGAGATAAACACCGCTAAGTGTGACCAAAACAAAAGCCAAAAGAAGAAGCCACCCCTCCGTGCTGTTTATCTTTTTTATAAAGAAGTATCTGCGGATGTGTTTATGTATGAACGAGTCCATAAAAAAGAGCATTATCATGATAGAGCCTGCTATATGAAGAGGCTGAACGATCCTGAAGTTCTCCCAAGAGAGCTCAAATAGTTCATACATCAAAATACCGCTTACAAACATCATAAAAAGAGCAATTTTCACAAAGAGTCTTCTCATTTTTGCTCCTTTTTATAATCTACGATCTCACCCTCTAAGGTTCTTAAAAATGCCACTATCTCATCTATCTGGCTCAGAGTCAAGTTGCGCCCCAGCTGATGTTTTGCCATGACATCTACCGCCTCTCTTATCTTTGCAACGGCTCCGTTATGAAAATAGGGGGATGTTTTTGTTACGTTTCTAAGTATGGGAACGCGGAAGAGATGTTCTTGATCTTTTCCCAAAAATCCGCCGCTGTTCTCAAATGGAAACTCTCTGTCAAGCCTCTTTATCTGTGGGAGTATCTCAAAGTTTGGCTCTATGTCATAGACATGGGCAAACTCTCTAAGCGGAAAACGCTGAATAGTCTGCCCGCCGAAAGTCACCCCGTTGTGACACCCTTTGCATCCAAAACTTATAAAATTTGCCAGACCTCTCTTTGCCTCATCGCTTATGGCATCGTTATCGCCCTCCAAAAACCTGTCGTAAGGCGCTCTGGTGACCAATGTTTTGACATAGGTCTCTATCGCTTTTGCCGCATTTTCAAACGACAGACCATCATCAAACGCCTTATCAAACATCTCCCTGTACTTTGCGCTCTCATTTAGCCTGATCAGAAGCTCCTGAGGTTTTATGTTCATCTTGTAGTAAGCCTCAAAGGAGTTCATCGCCTGCTCTTTGATGCTGCCAACCTCGCCGCTCCATGTATAATACTTGGCAAAACCGACGTTGAAGATACTTTGAGTATTTAAAAGGTATGGATGCATCGCTCCCGAATCGCCTTGAGCGAAGGTAAATCTGTCCACGCCGCTCTGGTCCTGCAGATGGCAGGCCGCGCAATCACTTATCTTTGTATCTTTTTGGGAGAGCATCTTAAGCATCGCGCCCCTGTTTTGAAGGTCCCGATCAAACGAGTGGCATGTGGCACAACTTGTAAGTCTGTTTTTTGAGAGGTTTGTATCGAAGAAGAGCTCTTCACCCAAAGCTATCTTTTCATAACTCATAGGGTTGGAAGCATCATCTACAAGCTCTAAAAGCTTCTCGTAGGTAGATGGGAAAGAGCCGTGCCCTTTGCTTAGAGCCATCTCTCTTAGCTCATTGTCGCTGTACTCTTTTATCTCTTTTTCAGTCGTTAAAACTGCTAACAAAAGAACTGTTATAACAACCGTAAAAAAAATGGCGACTATGGTTAAGAGAAACTTTTTCATGCTCTATATGCCAAAAGTCTCTTTTACTTTTTGCTCAAATGCTTCATCGCTAAGCTCTTTTCTAAGAGGAACAAATGTTGTAGCTTCTACTCCAACAGGAACGGCGATCGGGGCATTTTCATTCTCTATTATCATCTTGATAGCATCGGCTATAGGCTGAGGCGAAGGTCCTTCGTTGATAGCTTTTGCAACGATAGGAACGAAATGAGCCACGACCTCTTTATATGGAGACTCTTCGCTTGTCGTCTTTGCGTTGGCAATAAGACCTTTTTTTACGAAGTTCGTGCCAAAGAGCCCTGACTGGATAGAGTGAACACGTATGCCAAAAGGGAGTGTCTCAAATCTAAGAGAGTCCACTATCCCCTCTACCGCATATTTTGAAGCGTTATAGTGTGAAAGCAGCGGTAAGCCCATCTTGCCCAAAAACGAACTGATGTTTATGATAACTCCGCTCTTTGCTTCTCTCATGTGCGGAAGAACTTCTCTGGTAGTTTTTATAAGTCCAAATACATTTACGTCAAACTGATTAAATATCTCCTCGTCAGTTCCGTCCTCCAATGTAGAGAGCAGACCGTAGCCCGCATTGTTAACAAGGACATCTATCTTTCCCTCGTTTGTAATGATAGTGTTGATAGCTTTTTTGATCGTGTCGGTTTTTGTAACGTCTATGTAGATATTTTTGAGACTGCCATCTCCAGGAGACGCGCCCTCATCTCTCGTACCTGCATAAACCGTGTATCCGTTATCGGAAAGAAGTTTTGCGCTAAGTGCACCCATTCCTGACGAGGCACCCGTGATTAGAACTACTTTTGACATTATCTGCTCCTTTTTTTACACTTAGTATATGCAAAAAAAGGGTGTCAAACAATGACATAGAACAAGAAAGTAGTTTTTTTCTTCCTTAAAAAAAGATAATAATTCATACACGTGTGTATAATTTAGATTATAATACACTAAGTATACTTTAAGCAAATACTTATATTTACAATCCTATATTTACAATATATTGTAATAAAACAATAAAATACTAAAGTAATTTGCATAATATTTATATAATTTACTATATAATGTAAATATTTTTTTTAGGATATTTCAATGAATTTAAAATCTTTAATCGGTTCAGCAATCAAAAACAGAAGAAAAGAGTTAAAAATTGCTCAGGCTGACCTTCAAGACTATGCTGAGATTGGTTCAACGGCTCTATCTAATCTTGAGCAGGGTAAAGCCAATATTTCCATAGATAAACTGGAAAAAATTCTTGAAGTTTTAGGTTTAGAATTAGTAATAAAAGTCAAAACAAAAGGGTAGTATAGATGCAAAAAGGCATAGTATATAAAAATAAACTCCCTATTGGTGAGCTTAGTAGAAATGATAAAGGGTTATATGAATTTTTTTATTACGAAGATTATCTTCAGTCTGAAAATCCAAGTGCAATTTCAGTCAATTTGCCATTAAAAAAAGAACTCTTTGTATCTAAAATACTATTTCCCTTCTTTTTTAATTTGCTTTCAGAAGGAAACTTAAAATCAATGCAGTGTCGTGAATTAAAGATTGATGAGGATGATAATTTTACAAGATTATTAAAAACTACACAAGAGAATACAATCGGTGCAGTTACCGTTGAAGAGGTATAAATGAGATGCTACGGCTGCTTAAAAGATATAGATAAAGGCTTGTACTATTGCCCAAAATGCAAAAGTAATCTTTTTGACGGCAAGAGTATGAAACCTTTAAACTTTGACAAAACGGAATTCTATAGAATCAGAGGCGAAATGTCTGAAAAAATGTCTATCTCCGGTGTACAGGACAAAATATCTCTTAGCTTTAACAGTAACAATGAGCTAGTGCCTACAAATAAGGATGGAAGGTATATCTTAAAGCCTATACCAAGAGAGCATGACAATACAGTAAACTTAGAAGACATTGTACAAAACGAACACCTAAGTATGCAGATATCATCTCAGATATTCAAAATAAATACGGCACATAATGCTCTTATTGAGTTTAGTGATGGAGAACTTGCATACATAACTAAAAGGTTTGATTACTCTCTTAATTACTCAGAGAAAAAGATTGTGAAAGTGGATCAAGAAGATTTTGCATCTGTGCTTGAATATACCTCGGAAAATCATTCAAAAGCGTATAAATATGAATCTAGCTACGAAGAGTGTGCATTAAAAATAAAAGAAGTCGTAGCTGCTTATATCCCTGCACTTGAAGACTTTTATAAAAGAGTTGTACTTAACTATCTTATTGGAAATGCAGATGCTCATTTGAAAAACTTTTCAATAATTCGAGATGTGGACAGAGCTGATTACTCACTATCTCCAAACTATGATATTCTCTACACAAAATATCATTTACCAAAAGAAGACGCTACTATGGGGCTAGAGTTATTTAAAGAACATGAAACAAATACTTTTGGGGCAATGGGTTATTATACATTAGAAGATTTTGAACTCTTTGCTGAAATGATTGGCATAAAACAAAAAAGGCTAGAGAAGATATACAAAGTTATTCTTACAAGCCGCAAACAAGTACATGATTTAATAGACAGCTCTTACATGAGTAACACAGCAAAAGAGTCCTATAAAGAGAGCTACGAAACTAGATTGAATAGGTGCCTATTTTATTATATTGACACTTATCCTTTTAGAAGTTTTGCACAAGATACAATTAAAAAATATTTGTGATTTTGTTCTTGTAAATGACAATTAAGTTCTATAATCCGCGTTGATCTTTACGTACTCATGTCCTAAATCGCATCCGTACGCTTTGAAGCTTCCTTCGCCTATGCCTAGGTCGCAAGAGATAGTGAACTTTTTATGCTGCATCACTACAGCGCACTTCTTCTCCATCTCGGCGTCAAAAAGAATCTCTCCTCTGTCATAAACGCAAAAATTGTCAAATGAGATTTTTAACTTCTCTTCATAAGCTTCAACTCCGCTTGCACCAACTGTTGAAGCGATTCTTCCCCAGTTTGGGTCTTCGCCAAATAGCGCGGTTTTTACTAACAGTGAATCGGAAAGGGCTTTAGCGGCAATCTCTGCCTCTGCGTCATCTTTTGCACCCGTTACTTTGTAGGTTACAAGCTTTGTCGCGCCCTCGCCGTCACGAACCATCTCAAGTGCCAAAAAGTGCATTACTTTAAAGAGCGCCTCTTTAAAAGCCTCTCTCTCATACGCACCGCTTCTGCCGTTTGAGAGCACCAGAACTGTGTCGTTTGTAGAAGTGTCGCCGTCAACGCTTATTGCGTTAAATGTGGTTTTTACAACATCATCAAGCAGCTCTTGCATCTCGCTTTTACTTACTTTTGCATCTGTAGTTATGAAACAGAGCATCGTTGCCATGGCAGGGTTTATCATCCCCGCACCCTTTGCGATAGCTCCTATGTTAAAACTGCTTCCATCATCCAGAGCAACCTTGAAAGCTACCTCTTTTGCAAATGTATCGGTTGTCATTATCGCTTTTGAAGCAGATGCAGAATCTCTTTTTGTTAAATCAAAAAGTTTCATCCCCTCAATTATTTTTGCTTTTGGAAGTCTTACTCCGATAACGCCGGTTGAGCTCATAATAGGATTTTTAACACCTGATTGGCAGTTAGAGAGAACCTCATTTATATCTTCAACTCCCGCTTTGCCGGTCATTGCGTTTGCATTTTTTGAGTTGATTAGAACAAAGTTTGTCTTAAACTCACCCATTAAGCGAAAATGCTTTATAGGAGCCGCGTACATCTTGTTCGTAGTAAAAACGGATGCTACTTCGCACTCATCTTCACTGTATATGAACGCCATATCTTTGGCGCCCTCTTTTTTAAGACCTGCGCTTACACCGTCTGCAAAAAAACCTTCACTTGCGCAAACCCCGCCTTGTGAATAAAGTATATTATACAAATTTAAGCTCCTTTGGCTTATCTCTTCTTCTTAGTAGCTCTTTGGTAATATTGATACCGTGCTGCGTTCCTATGACAAGAAGCTTACACTCACTGGTGATAAGCACGTCGCCCTTTGGCATGGTCACGAACTTTCCGTCTTTTTTGGTAATACCCACGATCGAAGTATTTGTTATCTCTCTAATATGGGTCTCTTTTAGCTTCTTAAGAACCGCCCAGCTATATTTTGGCACCTCAATCTCTTCCATATCAAGAGGATTATCGCTCTTATACAAAAACTCCTCCAAGAGGTTTTCCATATCGGGGCGTGCCGCCATAGCGCTTACTCTTTGAGCGGTGAGCTTTGTAGGTGATACCACGGTGTCAGCTCCGAGTTTTTTCAACTTGTCAACATCGCTCACACTCTCTGCCGAAGAGATAACATAGTATGGTCTTGGGAGAGAGTGCTCTTTTTCAAAGAGTCTGACCGAAGCTATAAGAGCGATATTGTCAGATATTGTATTGGAGAGAGTAATAAGCCCTTTTGCAGATGAGAGATGTGCTTTTAACATAGTAAGCTCAGCATGCGGCTCAGCCTTTAAATATGTCGTATAGTTGTGCTCTTCTGCCCACTGATGTATCTCTTCACGCGGATCGACCACGACAAAAGGTATATGATTTTTTCTCAGCTCCTTGGTCACTTCTAGAGTATATTCATTGTGATAACATACTACGAAGTGTCTTTTTAGCCTTGCTATACTGTAGAGCATTCTTCTCTCCTTTACAATTCTTCTAAGATTTCCCTTTCCCACAACATCTACTACGATACCGATTGCAAGGGTAAATACGGTAAAACCCAAAATGATAAGGGTTACCGTAAATATCTGTCCGGCTGCTGAAAATTCGCCCTCTTTTAAGGAGCCAAATCCAACAGTAGTAAAGGTGTATCCTGCCTGAAAAATTGCATCCATTATGGTGTAATCTTCAATATAGATATAACCTATAGTTCCTATAAGCATAAGCAGCTGGACTAATATCAGTGGTGTTCTAAAAGGTAAAAATTGGGAATAGAGCTCGCTATTGAGCGTTACGTGTGGTTTGGGAGATGACTCCCAGTGTAGAAATTTTCGAATCTTCTCTAAGAGATTCAAGCTAATTTCCTGCTCTGCTTAAGAGTTTTTCTTAAGTGTGCGCAACTCTCTCGCAGAGATTTTAACCTTTTGAGTCGTACCATCATCTAAAGTGATGCGTACTGTTCTAAGGTTTAACAAAAAACGACGTTTAGTTCTATTTTTAGCGTGAGAAACATTGTTTCCGCTCATTGGGCCTTTGCCGCTGATAGCACATCTTCTTGCCATACTAGCTTCCTTGTGTTTAGGTTTATTAAAGTTGCGAATTATAGCAAGCCTAAACAAAACTTCTGCTTAAGTAAAGCCGTAACAAAAAGGGCTTGAAAAACCCTTTTATATTTGTTTTATGCGTTTATAGATAGAATAAACAAAATTAATAATATGCAGAGACTATGGTAACAAAAGAAAAGATTGATAGCTTCATAGAGAAGATCCCGCCTGCTCCTAAAGTCCTGAACGAGACATTTGCACTGCTTAGAGCTGGCGAGCTTACAAAGGCGGCGAAGGTGGCAGAGGGCGATCTGGCGCTAAAATCATATCTCAAGAATATAGTCAACAAGCCAATATACGGGTTTGCCAATGAAGTAAGCGAAATAGGGCAAATATTTGGCATACTCGGTGTCTCACTTGCGAGACAGAGCGTCTACAACTATATGATATCTCTTCTAAGCCCCAAAGATTGGAGCCTCTTTAAACTTAACTCTCACCTCTTTTATGAACTTCAGGCAAACCTATCCAAAAAGTGGCAGATGATCCTTGAACATCTAAAGGTAGAAGACAAAGAGACATACGATGCCATAACGCTTCTTCCTGCCAGCATAATCGTAGCAGAAGCTCTTTTTAAAGAGAAAATAGATGACGTGAATCTTTTAAGAAGTACAAAAGCGATAGATTACAACACAATTCTAAAGCGTCTTTGCGGAGTAGATCTTTTTGACATCTGCTCCCAGATCGCTCAAAAATGGGAAATGAACAGTGACATCTCCAAGGTAGTTCAAGCAGCCTCGGGTGTAAAACCGTCACGTGATGAAAAGATAGATCAACTAGGAAAATGGATGCACCTTCTGCTCTTTTACGAACTCTCAAACCCGCTCTTTATCAAAGCCGGTCTTAATGATTTTATAGATTTTCAGATCGAATATATCGGGGATATATACGAAGAGTTCTCCTCGCTGATGGAGATAGAATGAAAGCCGTAGTAAAAGACGGCATAGCGACATTCTTGCCTCAGGGTTTTCTTGATGGTAACAATGCTGCATCATACCTAAGCATTGAAGATGTAGAGGCTGCCACAAAACTAAAAGCAGATATGATCTTAGTCTCGCTTAAGAGGGTCGTATTTTTCAACCGTAACGGTCTGGATATCTTTATAAAACTATTTTCCAAAATCCGCAAAACAAACAGTGCCACGGTAGGGTTTTGCGACTATGATCAAAACAAGTATGAGGCAATAAGAAGATTTTACAAAGAGGATATCAACTTCTCACTCTTTAAAACTCTCGACATTGCTTATCTCTTCTCCTCAAGCTACAAAAATCAGAACAAAACCATTCTGGTCTACAGTGATGACAAATCTCAGCGCTCTGCAATTGCTATAGAGTTGCATGACAACGGGCACAATCCGACAATAGCAAAAACACTCAGTGAGTACAATGAAAAAAAATGTCAAAAAGGGGCGTTTGACTATGTTGTTGACTCTACATTTTTAGGTCAGATGGGGCAAAAGGTCGCAACAAGAGTGAGCGGAAATGCGATCATCTACACAATCTCCTCGTTTTTAGATGTTGAGATAAGCGACAACTTTAACATAGAGTACCACAACAACTCTCTAAACGTAGGTTTTAGGCTCTTTATCTTTGACGCATATAAAGTCATCAGTATGAATATTCACGCCCTAAACTTCTTCTCTAAGCTATCTACTTCAGCCGCAGAATACAACGCAACGATCTGTTTTGTAGGGATGAAGTTTGACAAGACTCCGATCTCGTTTAAAGAGAATATGGAAGATGCGGGAATACTTTTTTATGACCAGATGGATGACATACTCCAAAACAAAGAGCTCTTAAAAGAGCTAGGGGCTTCAAGTGCTGCAAATATCAAAAATAAAAGAGTCCTAAACAAAGAGACCGTAATAGAGCTTCCAAAATTCATCAATGCCGCAGCCGTTACCATAGAGATGATGACAAACTCAAAAGCGCATAAAGAGTCGGCAAGCGTTCAAAATCTCATCATAGAGAAAAAAGAGGGGAAAATAGCAAGTTCTATCGGCTACTACGGTGACTTAGACGGTATGGTGGTCTTGGTCTTTCCATCAGGCATTGCAAAAAAAGCGTGTGAGCTCCTCATAGGCGAAGATACAAACGACTTAGAGTTAATTCTTGATACATTGGCAGAGCTTGTAAATATAGTGGGCGGAAAGATAAAATCTCTGCTTGCAGATGAAGATATATCTGTAAATATAACTCTTCCAAGAACCTACCAAGACATAGATAGCCTTCTTGAAGTAGTTGAGAATAGAAAAGGGGTTCAGGTAGAGCTCTCTTTTAACGATGATAAATTTCTCTTTTTCTTAACAAGATAAAAGATACAAAATAGTACAATTTCGCAATTAAAGAAGGAAGATAAATGAAAGTAGCTCCTAGCGTTCTATCCGCTGATTTTGGCAATCTGCAAAGAGATGTTGAAGCCATCTGTGAAGCAGGTTGTGATTTTGTACATGTAGATGTTATGGATGGACACTTTGTTCCAAATCTGACAATCGGTCCCGTTGTAGTATCGGCTATTGCCGCATCTGCTACAAAACCGCTTGATATCCATCTTATGGTAGAGAACAACACATTTTTTGTGGACCTCTTTGCCCCTCTTAAACCCGAATATATCTCTTTTCATATAGAAGAGGAGAAACACCCTCACAGGCTTATCCAAAAGATCCGCTCGCTCGGCATAAAACCGGCAATAGTTCTAAATCCGCACACTCCTCCGGAATCTATAGAGTACCTTTTAGGTGATCTGGATATGGTTCTTTTAATGAGCGTAAACCCTGGCTTTGGCGGGCAAAGTTTTATTGATACCGTTTTACCAAAAGCAAAAAAACTAAGTGCTATGAGAGACAAGATAAACCCCGCGTGTCTTATAGAGGTTGATGGCGGAGTGAGCGATAAAAACGTACATCTTTTAAAAGATGCCGGCGTTGATATTGTCGTTGCCGGAAGTTATGTCTTTAATCATGCAAACAAAAAAGAAGCGATAGAGAGCTTGCAGATATGATTTCTTATGCGAAGCATAAAGCTTCAGTGACCACAGCGGTCTTAGCGAAGACAAAGGAATTACTTCCTTTGTCGGACGGATAATAGATAATGCGCACTAAAATTTGCGGGATTACATCTTATGAGGATGCTATGACAGCAATAGAAGCCGGCGCAGATGCGCTGGGCTTTGTTTTTTATGAACCCTCACCTAGATATATCTCCCCAAAAGAGGCTCGCGCAATTATCAAAAGACTTCCTCCCTTTGTCGAGAAGGTCGCTCTCTTTGTAAACAGCGATGCACAGGTCATAAACTCCTACTGCCAAGAAGCGGGAGCGACTCTGGCTCAGATCCACTTTGAAGCCCCAGATGAACTTTATGAGCAGCTTTTTGTTCCATATATAAAAGTGGTTCGTGCCAAAGAGCCAAGCGATATTTTGAAATTCAGCGACGAGTACAGACTTGTCGATGCCTACTGTGAGAGTTACGGCGGAAGCGGTAAAAGATTGAACATTGAGTGGTTCAAAGGTGTTGAGTGCTCAAAGATAATACTCGCAGGAGGATTAGATGCACAAAATGTCTCATCTCTCAAAGAGTACGGCTTTTACGGTGTCGATGTAAGCAGCGGAGTCGAGCTCTCTTACGGCAAAAAAGATACTTTAAAAGTCAAAGAATTTATAAAAAATGCAAAAAAGTAAATAGCGCAGATGCTTAGTACCGACTTCTCATTAGATTCAAAAAGTATTCACAAACTCTCATCAAAAGGGCTCTCTCTAAAGAGCCTTAAAGAGCAGATAGATGAGGATCTGGAGTTCCTTCTGCAGCTTTGGCACTCTCAAGGTTTGGAGATACTCAAACAGCAGGGAAGCTTCTATTTTGCTACAAAGTTTATTCCGCTTGAGAGCGCTACATTCTGTATAGTCGATATTGAGACAAACGGCTCAAAAATTGAGAAGCATCAGATAATAGAGATAGCAGCTGTAAAGGTGAAAGGTGGCAAGATCATAGAGACGTTCGACTCACTTGTCAACTGCAAAGAGATAAATCCGCACATAACAGAAATAACCGGCATAAGTACCGAGGACACAAAAGATGCACCAAGCTTAAAAGAGGTCATGTATGAGTTTAAAAACTTTTTATCAGACTCAGTATTTGTTGCGCACGATGTAAAATTTGACTATAGGTTTATCTCTTTGAGCCTTCAGAAGGTAGGATTGGTACCTCTTTTAAACAGAAGCCTCTGTTCACTCTCACTAGCTGAGAGGACCATTGCATCATATAGATATGCGCTCTCGTATCTAAATGAGTCGTTCAGTCTAAACCCTAGTGCAACTCATCATAGAGCAATGAGCGATGTACTTACAACATACGAACTCTTTAAGTTGTCTCTTGGTAATTTGGATGAGGGTATAAAAAATGTTGAAGATCTTATAAAGTTTTCAAAAGAGGGAAAAATACTAAAAAGACCGAGGTTTGACCCTCTGCTTGAAGAAGCAAAAGAGTAGTTATTCGCTATATGCTCCAACGCCTGTAAGCTTTTTATATCTAGCTTCCATTCTCTCTTCTTCGCTCATTGCGCGAAGTTTCGTTAGCTCTTCTAAAAAGTACTCACCGATTGCAGCTGCTGCACCGTCTCTGTCTCTATGAGCGCCTATAAGCGGCTCAGCTATAATATCATCAATTAGATCCAACTCTTTTAGGTCTTCACTCGTTATCTTCATAGCATTTGTTGCGGCTTCTGCTTTTGCGGGGTCGTTCCATAAAATTGCAGAACACCCCTCAGGCGAGATAACGCTAAATACAGAGTATCTCATCATAGCGAACTTATCTGCAACACCGATAGCAAGAGCACCACCGCTTCCGCCTTCTCCGATAACTACAGAGATCGTCGGTGTTTTAAGCTCTGAGAGTTCAAGAAGATTTCTAGCGATCGCTTCACTCTGATTTCTCTCTTCAGCTCCGATTCCAGGATATGCGCCCGGAGTGTCTATAAGCATAAGCACGGGAATATTAAATTTTTCAGCAAGCTTTGCTGCACGAAGAGCTTTTCTATACCCCTCAGGATGCGGCATACCGAAATTTCTTTTTATCTTATTCTTTGTTCCGCGACCTTTTTGCTCACCGATAACCATAACTTTTTCGTTTCCGATATAGCCGATGTAGCAAAGAATTGCAGCATCATCACGAAAGTGTCTGTCGCCATGTATCTCGTACTTGTCTCTCATAAGCAGATTGATATAATCAAGTGCATAAGGTCTGTCGGTATGGCGAGCAAGCTGTAGCTTTTGAAAAGGAGAGAGATTGTTAAATATCTTTGAGACTTCTTTGTCCAAGTTCTCTTGGAGGCTTTGAAGTGCAACTTCGTCATGACGAACCTGCGCAGAGATTATATCCTCTTGAATAAACTTGATCTTATACTCAAAGTCTAAATATGTTGCCAAATCAGATCCTTATACTTAGATTTTTTTGAATATTAAAACGCCGTTTGTTCCGCCAAAGCCAAAAGAGTTACTCATAACAGTATTTAGTTCGGCGCGTCTTGCCTTATTTGGAACAATATCGAGATCACAATTTTCATCTGGATTTTTATAATTGATGGTCGGAGGGATTATTCCATCACGCATAGCCATTAGACATACTACAGCCTCAATACCGCCTGCTGCACCAAGACAGTGACCTATCTGACCTTTTATAGAGCTCATCGGAGGACAGTTCTCTTTACCGCCTAGCAGCTCTTTAACTGCAGTGGTCTCATTCTTATCGTTTATCGGTGTACTTGTTCCATGCGCATTTACATAGTCTAGTTTAGGCTTACCAGCCATTGTATACGCTGCTTTCATAGCACGAGCTGGACCGTCAAGGCTTGGAGTGGTAATGTGGTTTGCATCGCCGCTCTCACCAAAACCTATGATCTCTCCGTAGATATTTGCTCCGCGAGCAACTGCTTCTTCATATACCTCTAAAACAAGTGCTGCCGCACCCTCTCCCATAACAAAACCGTCACGCTCTGCGTCAAAAGGACGAGAAGCTTTCTTAGGGTCATCGTTTCTTGTCGATAGCGCTTTCATCGAAGCAAATCCGCCTACACCGACACCTGTTATTGCGCACTCAGCTGAAACAACTAGCATCTTATCCGCTCCGCCGCACATAATTGTCTTTACCGCTTCGCTTATTGCGTGAGTCCCTGCAGCACATGCTGTTACACTTGATAAGTTAGGTCCCTTTGTTCCGTGCTCTATAGAGACAAAACCGCCAAGCATATTTACAAGAGCTCCGGGGATAAAAAATGGACTTATTCTTTTTGAACCTTTGGTCTCTAAGATAACAGAGTTTTTCTCGATTGATGGTAGTCCGCCGATACCAGAACCAGCACTTATACCGAATCTCTCCATATCTGTATCTTGCGGAAGGTTGGCTTCAGCCATCGCTTCTTGTGCAGCTTTTAGGCCAAGGTGGATAAATCTGTCCGCTTTTTTGACCTCTTTTGCTTCCATTACCGTTGAAGGGTCAAAATCTTTAACCTCTCCTGCTATTTTTACGCTGTAATTTTCTGGGTCAAAAAGAGTAATAGTATCAATTCCGCATTCGCCGTCACATATAGCTTTAAAAGAACTCTCTTTATCATTTCCAACTGCATTTATCATGCCTAAACCAGTAACTACAACTCTTTTCATTAAAATCTCCGTAAAAAATATAAAATACTTTTTAAAAGTCAGAAAATATGCTGACCACTAAAAAATATTTGCTACCGAGGAGCCCCTCAGTAGGTATTTAGACGATTATTTGTTCTCTATATAGTTAACAACGTCTTTAACAGTTTGAATCTTTTCTGCTTCATCATCAGGGATTTCGATATCGAATTTCTCTTCAAGTGCCATTACTAATTCAACAACATCAAGGCTATCAGCACCTAAATCTTCTACAAACTTCGCGTCTTCTTTTACTTCATCAGCATTAACGCCTAATTGTTCAACTACTACTTCTCTAATATCATCTAAAAGTGCCATTCTAGCTCCTATGTTTGTGTATAAAATTTCGTAATTGTATCATATTTATCTTAAATAACTATCTGAGCAATAAAATTCAAAAGAGCTTCTTTTATGAGGTTAAAAGAGCCTATCCAAACATATTTCTAAATTTTTTTGCACCATCTTTACTTGATTCTACTGTATCGGATACATTTTTAAATCTAAAACGCAGCTTGCTTTGCTCTATTGTCTCTATCTCTTTTATTTCATCAACGTTGATAAGAAAAGAGCGATGAATCCGAACAAAATTGTGCCCATGAAGTTTTTTTTCAAGGTCAGAGATCTTCTGTGCATAGTAGGAGAATCCCTTTGCACTTCGAAGCATCACTTCACTTAAATCTGCTTTGACGTAGTAGATCTCCTCCGGTTTTAAGAGCAGGTAGTTATCCCCTGTTTTACTCAGTATTCTAAGATCCTGATCTTTTTGCTTTGAGCTGTTTAGGCGCTCTATAGTCTGTTTTACCTGCTCAAGAGAGTACGGCTTTACCAAGTAGCCTACTGCTCCGATATCAAAGGCTTTGAGAGCATGCTCTTCGTAGGCTGTCTGAAAAACAATAGCGATATTTGGATCTATATATTTAAGCTCGTATCCCAGTTCTAATCCGCTCACTTTTGGCATATTTATATCCAAAAAGACGATATCTGCACTCTCTTGCCTAAGTGCTTTTATAGCCTCATCTGCATTTGATGCCTCTATCGCATCATGTCCAAGAGTTCGTAACATCCTTGCAAGGCGGGCTCTTGCGAGCTCCTCATCATCTACTATTACTATTTTCATTACAACTTCCCAGATATATATAAAATGTAGGCTCTATTTTATCATAGACCTCTACACTTCCTCCGCATAAGAGCTCAAGCCTCTGCTGTAAGTTTGAAAGCCCTACTCCAAACTTATCTCCCATCATGCTCTCTCCATCATTTTTTATAATTATAAGATTTTTTTTCTCTTCAAAAGAGATAAAAATATTTAGACTCTCTTTACCTTGGTCAAATCCGTGTTTGATCGCATTTTCTACAAGAAGCTGTACTGAAAACTTAGGCAGCCTCCAGAGCTTTGAAATTGGTTTTATATGAAGTTTTATTTTATTGCCAAAACGGATATTTTCCAACTCTACATAATCTTTAACATTTCGTATCTCATCTTCAAGACTAAGAAGAGCTTTTTCATTCATGGTGTTACGCAAAAATGCCGAAACTCTCAATATTGCCTCTTCTGCCTTATCTTTATCATGATGTATAAGCTCGGCTATTGAGTTAAGGGCGTTAAATAGAAAATGAGGATTTAGCTGTGTCTCAAGAGAGCGCAGACGACTTTGAACATACTCATAATCAATAAGATCTTTTTGGTTTCTCATCTTTACAAATCTATATAGCAGTGCCCCCACAATATAAGTCAAAACACCTATTGATACGGAGACAGCGGCTATTTGCTCCTCAAATGAAGTTATAAGTTTTATATGTAAAATCTTTGCTAAAAAAACACTTACAAGAGTTCCCAAAAAACCGGATAAAAATGAAAAAAGCATAGAGAGCGGTGTCCAGTATATCTCAGGCAGTTTGGGAAGGATTTTTTTGTTCATGTAAGAGATAAAAACAAGAGCAAAAAGCGCGATGCCCACTCCTATTAAAGCGCCAAAAACAGCCCCTTCAATCCATGGGTACTCCAATAGCATATAACCCAAAGAGGACAAAAACATTCCAAAGAAAAGCCCGATAAGCAGTATATAAAACCAATCTTTTGCTTTTATGTGAAGAGCTATATTATGCACCAAGGAGCCTTTGGAGATTTTTTACTCCCAGCATAACACCCGGCCAGCCTTGAGCGGCAAAGACCGTATCCCCGACATTGTAAAGGTTTTTTATTGGCGTGTCATTTCCGGGCAAAAATGGAAGAAAGTTCTTAAATGTCATTGCGTTGCCTCCAAGTTGTGCTCTTTTTATGTAGCGATCAAATGTTTTTGAAGTCGCACCAAAGCTCTGCACTACTTCATCTTTTTCTATCCCAAGTTTTTCGAGGATCAATGCTTTAAGTATATCTTCAAGCTCCCTTTTTTTAGCTTTATAACTCTCTTTATCTTCCCAGTATCTGCTGTCTGTGTGCACTGATGCTGTAATACTATAGTAACCTTTAGGCGCGAATCTACTCTCCTCTTTATCCGAAAAAGAGACAAATACAGCCTTTGAGATAGTGTGTGGAAATT
Source organism: Sulfurimonas crateris (assembly GCF_005217605.1). Classification (NCBI taxonomy): domain Bacteria; kingdom Pseudomonadati; phylum Campylobacterota; class Epsilonproteobacteria; order Campylobacterales; family Sulfurimonadaceae; genus Sulfurimonas; species Sulfurimonas crateris. The sequence continues at coordinate 156,223 of NZ_SZPX01000005.1, forward strand.
GATTCTCTTGAATGATTTGGTAGTGATGGTGAAAATCTCTCTCGCTCTTTATGGTCATATAGAGCATAAACGAACTTTGATGATTATCCAATTTTTCATACTTTTTATAATAATCTTTTATCTTAGAGTCGCTAAAAAGTTTGCCGCTCTCATAAACCGTTGAGTTTAAGATCACTTTTTTTGCCTTAAACACCTCATCTTTTAGATGCAGCTCAAAATATTCGCTATGACGCACTATCGATCTTACTTCACTTTTTCTATGCACCTCGCCAACGCGCTTGGTTATGCCGTCAAAAAGAGTGCTAAAACCGCCTTTGACATAGTAATTTTCATTGAAAGTATAAGCGAGTGAGAGTGCAGCGGTAAAGAAATTTATCTCTCTTAGCGGTGCTTGTGCGACAATGAGTACCTGAGACTCTAAAAATCCAAAATACTCCTTGTCGATTATTCCAAAAAAATCCTCTATAAAACTCTTGGCATCTGCTAAAAGATACTTTTTAAACTTTGAAAAAAGTGGCACAAAACTAAGAAGCGATCTCGTTTTTGAGAAGATGTTCGCATTTGCATAGTAGTGTCCGCTAAAAGTGTAAAACTCTTGGTTTATCTTATATACCATCTCCCAAAATGCTCTGTTTTTTGCGTGCGGATAGTTGGAGTGGAGTATTTCAAAGAATTGATCAAAGTCTCTATATCTGAGGGTTGTTTTTTCATTTTGTATAACAACGATAGATGGATCGGTTCTTATAAGATCGGGTTTAAAATCAATGAGCTCAAATATCTCTTTTACAATATGCCCCTCTTCATATCCGGCAAAAGTTGTCGCACCTGTGTTGTAACTATAGCCGCCTCTTGAAAAAGAGGAGCTGCAACCGCCAAGATATGGCTCTTTTTCAAACAAGATGACATCATACCCTTTAGCGCTCAAAAGAGCAGCTATAGAACTTCCACCGATGCCAGAACCCACTACTGCAAAATCTTTCATCACAAAGCTCTAATCGATCAAAAAATCTGCCAAATTATTTTTTCCGTAACTTATTGCAGGATTTTTATCTTTGATCTGCTTTGCAATAAGAGCCATTATCGTTTTTACACCGTCTGTTTTCTCAGGATCTGTCAAAGGCAAAAGTCTCACGGTCAGACTTGATGGCTTTTGTGTAAGCTGCACAAAAAAACTCTGGTTTTTTCCATTTTCAATAGCAAGAGCCTCTATAAGAGAGGTCTGTTGAGTTGCATTTATATACTTGTCCAAAACCTTTAACATGCCGCCTTCTATCTTGTTGGCAAACGGCTCAACTACATCAAAAGCCTCTTTTGTAGAGTTGATATTTTCTAAAACTATATGCGGCATCTGTATCTCCTTGTTTTAACTCTATTTTATATTAAAAAAATAGAATCTAGTACCCTAATTTTGTCAGTTTAAGTGGGTTTTTCTCATTTATACAAAATTCTTGCAATGCCAAAAGCAAAAAGTGCCGCAGCAAGAGTATCTAACTCTTTATCGTATAAAATGGCAAAGATACCCAAAAGCATAAGTGAAAAGGAGATAGCAGTTGCTTTTTGACTCTCTTTTAGATCTCTCTTTATCCACTCCAACTGATCAAGTGAGAGTTCGACTTGAAGCTCATTTTGGCTTATCTTTTTAAGAGCAGATTTGAGATCTTTTGCTATAAAAGGGATCTCTTTTATCTCATCTATAATCGTCTCAATAATACTATCTTTTGCCCCTAGCGCTCGTGGAATATTTTTTTGTAGTATTGGCAAGATATCTTTTATGCCGTTAAAATTTTCTATATAAGTTGTCCCCAATCCTTCTATGATAGCACTTACTCGTAAGATGTAGATAGCATCGCTTGGAAGTTTAAACGGCAGACCGCGCGTGGATTCTAAGACCTCAAAAGCTAACTGCTGCATGGACTCGCTGCTTAGATTGTCATTTGAGAATATCTCAAACATTTTAGAGGTAAACTCTGCTAACTCAGCAACGGGAGCTTCATAGGCAACCGTTCCTAATTTTTTCGAAGCGGCAATGTAGCGTTCATAATCCTGCTCATTTGCCGCTTTTAAAAGCTCTATGATGGCAACTCTTGAGCTATTTGGCACCGTTTTTACCATGCCAAAATCAAGCAGTATCAACTCACCCTCTTTACTTACAAGCAGGTTTCCAGGATGTGGGTCTGCATGGAAGTAGCCGTTTATGAGCATCTGGGTTGTGTAGAAATCAACTAACTTTGCGATGATGGAGCGAAAATCAATTTTGTGTTTGAAGATATTTTCTTTATCATCAAAGCGAAAACCCTCCTCGTAACTCATAACTAAAGCGTCATCGCTGCAAAGTGTAACAAGTGGTGTAGGAAATTTTACACCGGAATTTTTATAAACAGACGCAAATTTTTGCAGATTTCTTAACTCTTGAGTGAGGCTCACCTCCTCTAAAATCATCTTTGCAAATTCACTTATAACGGCTTCTATAGAGTTTTTGGTGGTGTGCGAGAAGAGCGGGCGAAAAAGAGCATTAAAAGTGCTGATGATCCTTATATCGGCTCTGACTCTTTGCTCTATGCCTAAGCGTCTGAGCTTTACTGCTACTTTTTGCCCATCATGCGTGTAAGCCAGATGCACCTGTCCGATAGAAGCTGATGCAATAGCCTTTGAGTCAAAACGGGCAAATGGCTCATCTTTGAAGGCTCTTGCATAAACTTCTCTAAAGGTATCCTCTCTCATAGGAGGGAGTTGGTCGTGAAGCTCTTTAAGCTGAGATATATACTCTTTGTCAAAAAAGTCAGCTCTTGTTGCTAAAACCTGCGAGAGTTTGACAAAACTTGCTCCAAGGATAGTAATGGTCTCTTTAAGCTCTCTAGCTCCCAAAGGCTTCATCATCAAAAAACTCTCTTTTTTCTTGATCACCAAGTAGATAGTAAGCAAAAAAGAGAATACCCTAAGCACCCTTGCAGGAGAGTAGAGAGCCAAATTTTTGAAAAACGTTTTTATTTTAGATCCTCTTTTAGTTTTTCTAAATCCGCTTTTGTAGCAACGCCAAGCTCATCTATAACCTCTTTGAGCGCGCTCTTAAACTGCTCTTTTATACGCTGCTCTTCCTCTTTTCCTTTTGCCTCGATGGAGTCTAAAAAGCTTTTGGCATCATCAGTTTTAATCTTGCCCTCATCTTGAAGTTTTTTTACCTCAGCCTCAACTCTCTCTTTTAAAACAACCGCGGCACCTATGCCTGTGTATAGTAAATCTTTTAACATCTTTTTTTCCTTTTTTGTAATTTAACTAAAATCATTAGATTGCAGCTGCAATCTTCTTCTTTGTCTCTAGGATATCTCTTGTTACATCATGTCTGTAAGTAAACAATTTATCAAGTTCTTTCTGAGTAACAGGATAAAACAATGCACCAAATATGCCAAATGGAAGTTCATACTCAACTCTATCTGTGAGTTCGCACACTCCATCTTCGAGTTGTCTGAAAATATGTGAATGTTTCCAGAGTTTAAAAGGGGATTTAAGCGCGACATCCAAAAGTAGATTCGGTCTTTGCAGCTCTCTTATCTCTACCTCCCAAGTAGTTGAAATAAAGCCCTTAGCACTCCTAAGCCTTAAGATATCCCCCTTTTTCGGGGTAAACATCTCTTCTAAAAGAGTTACTTTAGTATCTTTTGGAGTAATGGTTTTAAGGTTGTTCAAGTCAAGATGAAAATCAAAAAGTGCCTCTATATCACACTCCATTCGTGAACTCTTCTCAAATATTTTCACATTATTTTCTGCTTTTTTTGTAATAATATTATCCATAAGCCTCCTTTTTTCTTTGCTAAAGAACAACTATACTCTTTTAAAAAGTCTATTTGTAGTTTAAAAATGTCAGTTGATATCAATAGACATAAAAAGGGTACCAAAATATCTTTTATTGCAATAAAATAATCTAAAAAAAGGAGTCGTCATGCTAAGAACAAAAGATATAGAAACTGCTGCGATTGCCGCTTCAAGAGATGCAGATGTCTGTTTTGTGATTACAAAGCAGAATAAATGGACTCTATTTGCTTTTTGCTACTACCAGCTCAAACACAGAACCATAAAAGAGTTCAACTGCATTATATACAACAAAGAGAAGGATATTCTCTACTATATTTTAAAGTCTGTTGTACTTTTAAACTCTAAAAAATACAAACTTCTTTATGAGCCAAGCAGGGAGTTTTAAACTCCAGCCTTATGGTTGATTGGTCCTGCACCATGACCGATATCTGGAGCGTTTAGTATAGCTTTATAGATAAAATTTTTGGAAATCTCTATAGACTTTTCAAGCGTATGTCCGAGTGCAAGATTTGCCGCAATCGCACTTGAGTAGGAGCATCCCGTGCCGTGAGTGTTGTCACTATCCAAAAACGGAGTTTGAAAAACTCTCTTTTGGTGCCTAAAGAAGAGTTGGTCAATACTTGCCACTCCGTTTGGAAGCTCTAAGATATGGTTTTTTACAAGAATCGGACACTTTTGCTCATGTATAGCCTTAAGAGAGGGTGTGTCTCCAAATCTATAACCAAACAGAGCATACGCTTCATAACTATTTGGCGTAAGAAGAGTAGCGTACTTAAAGAGCATTTTCATCTCCTCTATAGCATCATCTCTTAGTAGCTTTGAGTCAGCTTTTGAGATAAATACAGGATCTAGCACTACGGGAACATCAAGTGTTGCAATAAATTCCCTCACAACCTCGATGATCTCTTTGGAGTAGAGCATACCGATTTTAACGGCAGCAATATCGAAGTCATTTGCTATTGCATCGATTTGCTCTTTTACAAAAGAGGCTGGAAGCTCGAAAATTGCGTCAACTCCTAGTGTATTTTGCGCTGTCATAACAGTTATTGCGGTCGTTCCAAAAACTCCAAACGCTTCAAATGTCTTCAAATCTGCTTGAATTCCAGCCCCGCCGCCGCTATCTGATCCGGCAATGCTCATAACTACTTGCATATTTGCTCCCTATAGCTTTCTTCTAGGTTCTGCCGAAGGCTTGCCAAAGTAGTATCCTTGAGCAAGATCCGCTCCCTCTTTTGCACAAAATGCAAGTTCTTCGGCTCTCTCAATGCCCTCTGCCAGGACAATAATATCATTCTCTTTTGCAATTTGAACAATCGCTTTAAAAATAGACTGGTTCATTTTGTTTGTATCGATGCTATCAATAATTTCTCGATCAATTTTAACAATGTCAGGACGAAGTTTTGCTAGCATATTTAGTGATGCATAACCGCTTCCCACGTCATCAAGTGCAACCATGTAGCCTTGAGATTTATAAAAATCTAAAATGGATTTAAGGTGCTCTAAGTCAGCTACATGTTCACTCTCAACTACTTCAAAAATAATATTTTTTGGATCAAAATCTAGCTGTTTTGCCCATTCAACCGTTGATTGTAAACAGTGGCTTGGGTCATATATGGCAGTTGGAATAAAATTTATAAACACTTTTGCATGGATATTTTTCACTGCCGCTGTTTTTAGAGAAGTTTCGCGACATGCTCTATCGAGATAAAAAAGCATATCTCCATCTTTTGCCCATCCAAAAAGCTTGTCGGGGTATATCAAAGAACCATCATCTTTTACACCGCGCACGAGTGATTCGTAACCGTAAATAGTGTTTGTTTTAATATCAATAATAGGCTGAAAATGAGTCGTAAGGAGCCCATCTTCTATGATTTCAATGAGTTTTTGGCTGCCTAAGAGGTCTTTGTACTGTTGCAATGTTTTCATACGAATAAGTACCGATGCAGTAAGTGTCTCAAAGGACTCCAAAAAGAGCATTTTGACATCATCTCTTAAAACTTTACTTGTAAAATGAGTGGTGCACATATCGGAAATAGTATCTGCTAATGTATCAATATTTGCCCAAATAGTACGCTTATCTTCTAGCTCGTAGACAATGTTTCTTTTTGTGAGGTACTCAACCATAATATCAGCAAGTTCAGCAACTGCGCAACTGATGAGTAGATTGCCGCTCTTATTAGTAAGTGGTTGAATATTTTGACATTTTTGACAACTCATTTCTTCTCCAATTTATAATGAATTTTGTATTCTACTCTCTCCTAGAAAAATTTGGTACTCTTTTTTTGTCGATTTATTATTTTGCTCTGAAGAGTTCAACCGCTTTTTTTGCCGCATCTTTATGCACAACTATGGGTTTTGGGTAGTCGGGAGTTGTGTTGTTTAAAAGATATATTTCATCATGCAGAAACTTTGGAGCGATATCTACCAGTTCAGGTAGCCATTTTTTTATATAGTGAGCATCTTTGTCAAACTTTTTGCTCTGCAGGTAGGGATTAAACACCCTAAAGTAGGGCTGCGGATCGACTCCAGTTCCAGCGCTCCACTGCCATGAAAGAGCATTACTGGCTAGGTCGTAGTCAAGCAGATACGATGCAAAAAACCGCTCTCCCCACTGCCAAGGAAGAAGCAGATCTTTGGTAAAAAAAGAAGCAACTACCATGCGTACGCGGTTATGCATCTCTCCGGTATAGAGCAGCTCACGCACGCCTGCATCAACGATAGGAACACCCGTTCTTGCTTCACAAAAGGCTTTGAATTTTTGCTCATCTTTTATGCCGTTGAAGTTATATTTGTAGTTTTGAGTCTCTAAAGTCGGTATATGAAAAAGGAGGTAAGCGTAATAATCTCTAAAGATTAGCTGTCTGATAAATGGCTCTATATCTTTTCTCTTTAAAGAGAAAAGAGCTCTTAAAACCGCTCTTATAGATATTGTTCCAAAGCGCAGATCAACGCTTAAACTTGAAGTTGCATCAACTGACAGGTAGTCCCGCATCTCTTGATACCTGTCCATCTTTTTTAAAAAATTATCCAGTTTTATATGCGGGTTTATTATCTCGATCTCTTGTTTTTCAAACCCTATACTTTCAAGCTCCAACGGGAGTTTTTTGCCATTTATTTGGATCCCCTCATAATCCTCTTGTGCCAAAATATGCTCTGCTATTTTTACTTCATCTATATTTTTATGCGAAAGAATTGCTCTGGCTTTTTTGTAAAAAGGGGTAAAAACGAAGTAGGGTTCACCATTATCTTTTAGCACCTCTTTTGGCTTGAAGATGTATGTGTCACTTAGGTAACGAAAGTGCAATATATTAGAGATCTTTATGTCGCGCTCTTTTGCATAAGAGTCATAATCTCCAGATGCTACGACTTCATCAAAGCCTTTCAACTCCTCAAAGATATCTTCAGGCTTGCCGTAGAATATCTTAAGGTCAAGCCCCACTTTTTGCAGGTCAGATTTTAACTTTACAACATAATGAAATATAAAAGTGACTCTTTTATCGTTTTCTGACAACTCTTTGAGAATATTTTCATCAAATATAAAGATGGGGAGAACCTCTCCTCCAAAACTGAGAAGCGGATTATCCTCAACCCTTAGATCTCTTCTAAACCAGAGAATACGTCTCATTTGGCGCTAAGCAAACTTGAACGAAGAGCGAGCTCTTTTGGGTAGGGCTCTAAAAATGTCTGAGATAAAAGATAAGTTGTATTATGCTTTTTAGCGTAGAGTTTGATTGTTGAGAGCGGAGTGATGATAGGAACTATCTTTTTTGCATAATCATCTATCTGCTCATGCAGAACCTCTTTCTCAACTGAACTTAGCTCATTTTTGAAAAAACCTGCCATGTGTTCTAGTACATTTCTGTTTCTTTTTATCGAGCTTTTTTGCGAAATGGCAACTTTGAAGTTATGCTCATAATTTGCAAATAGTTCATCAAAAGGTAGATTTTCATGATTGCCTACGATATTCCCAAGAACTCTATATAACTTCTCATCTTTTGCCTGAAGCAAAAATTTGTTTTTTGTGTGAAAATCAACCAATATTTTCATGGTCGGTTTGCTCTCTTTTAACTTCTCTATCGCATCATACGCAAAAAGCTGCATCACAAAGTTTTCTCTCAGCCACGCATCTTGAAGCCTCCCCTCCTCTTCCATCGGCAAAAGAGGAAATTTTTCTCTACAAACGCTCGCAAAAACACCATCGGTTTTTGAGGCTGCAAAGCCGTTGTCAAGATATGCCACAGTGCTTCCAAGGCCGCAACTTGGAGAGCGGGATTTAAATATTATGCCGCCCAGATTCTCATTTGCAATTCTGTGAACTTCATCATATGATTTGTCAAGAAGATTTTGAGTTAAATCCGTGCCGTCTTTGTTTGAAATAACAGCAATATTGTCATCTCTGTTTACAAGTTTTATAGATGGTCTTGGAGTGCCAAAAGCTATAGCTTCAGGACAAAACGGAACAAAAGAGGCATAGCGTCCAAGCTCATCGGTAACAAACCTGTCATGTTTATGCCCGCCGTCAAATCTAACCTTTTCACCAAGTAAACACGCCGAGACTGCTATTTTCATAATTTGTTCCTATTTTTGTTTTGGCTTACGCCATATTCATTCCGCCGTTAACCTTCAGTGTCTCGCCTGTGATATAGCTTGAATGGTCTGATAGTAAAAATGCCGTTGCTTCTGCAACTTCAGCAGGATTTCCAAAACGTCCCATCGGGATCTTAGATGTAAAGCTATCTTTTATCTCATCGCTTAAAACATCCGTCATCTCGGTTGCAATAAAGCCCGGAGTTATTGCGTTGTAACGGATGCCGCTAGATGCCGCTTCAAGTGCAAAACTCTTGCTCATGGCAATAACACCGCCCTTGCTTGCAGAGTAGTTTGTCTGTCCTGCATTTCCTGTCTCGCCAACTATTGAAGCGATATTTACGACTGAGCCGAACTTCTTCTTTCTCATAACTTTCATAGCTTCACGACATCCCACAAAACATGAGAGAAGATTTGCGTTGATTACCGACATAAAATCTTCGCTCTTCATTCTAAGTGCGAGTTTGTCGTTTGTGATTCCCGCATTGTTCACAAGGTAAGAGAGTTCGCCATCGCAATCAACGATAGTTTTAATCGCATCTACAAACGCATTCTCATCGCTCACGTCAAAACCGATAACCGCCGCACTTCCACCTGCCGCCTCTATTGCATCTTTAATGGCATCAGCTTCCGCCGCACCGCTTCTGTAGTTGATCCAAACTTTAAGTCCGTAAGTTGCCAAAACCTTTGCGATCTCTGCACCGATACCTCTGCTTGAACCCGTTACTAAAACATTTTTTCCACTAAATTTCATCTATTTTTCCTTTTTTATTAATTTTATTTTGCTCAAACAAAATGAGCGATTCTGCAACCGAAGGGTCAAAGCTTTAGCTTTGGGGTACCCACGGTGAAGCCTAAGCGAATTTGTTTAGAGTAAAATTTTATATTAAACTGTGATCCATCTCGGATGGAATCTCTAAACCCATAAGTTTTAAAACAGTCGGCGCAATGTTATTAAGCGCTCCGTTTTGTACTTTTGTAACACCCTCTGCCTCAACAAAACACCACACTTTTCCGACCGTATGATTTGTTAAAATGTGCCCCTCATCATCTCTCATCTCTTCACAGTTTCCATGATCTGAGGTGATGACAACGGCGTAATCTTTCTCTTTAGCTTTGGCTAAAATCTTTCCAAGCTCGGTATCAACGGCGTTTACCGCGATCTTTGCCGCTTCAAAATCTCCAGTGTGTCCTACCATGTCACCGTTTGCAAAGTTTACGACCACAAAATCATACTCATCATCCATCGCCTTTAAAACTACTTCGCCGACTTCAGGCGCGCTCATCTGCGGCTTTTCATCGTAAGTCTTTACGTTTGGAGAGGGAATTAATATCCTAGTCTCATTCTCATACGGCTCATCTATGCCGCCGTTGAAGAAAAACGTGACGTGTGCATATTTTTCCGTCTCTGCAGTGTGAAGCTGTCTAAGACCGGCTTTTGAGATAACTTCCGAGAGAGTGTTTTTAGGTACCTCTTTTCTAAAAAGCACAGGGTATGAAAAGCTCTTGTCATACTCCGTAATGGTCGCTATATGAAGCTTTTTAAAATCACGCTCAAATCCGTTAAACGTTTTATCTCCCAGTGCAGTTACAAGCTCTCTCATACGGTCGCTTCTAAAGTTTATCGTCAAAACTGCATCACCATCTCTCATACCGTCATAACCGCTAAATGCTACAGGCTCTACAAACTCATCGGTAACATCTTTTGCATAAGAAGCATCGATATACTCTGCAGGGCTTATACCGCTTTTTGGTGTCGCATTTACGATTGCTTCGTAACCTTTTTGGACTCTATCCCAACGGTTGTCCCTGTCCATTGAGTAAAAACGTCCTGAGATCGTAGCTATTTTTGTGTTTTGACCAACATGCTTGCTCACATGTTCTAGGTATTTTTTAGCGGAGGTGGGCGATACATCCCTGCCATCAGTTATAAGATGCAAAAAAACCTCTTTGCCCTCACGTGCAGCAATATCTGCTATGCCCATAAAATGGTCTATATGCGAATGAACACCGCCATCACTCATAAGCCCTATGAGGTGAAGTCTGTCTGATTTTTCCAAAAGATTTTTAAATTCACTATTCTCTTTAAATCTGTTTTCGCTTAATGCTAATGATATCTTTACCAAGTCTTGGTATAAAACTCTTCCGCTTCCAATACTCATATGCCCGACTTCAGAGTTTCCCATCTGTCCTTCAGGAAGCCCGACACTTAATCCGTAAGTGTCAATAAGCGAGTGAGGAGTGTTCTCAAAGAGTTTGTCATACGTCGGTTTCGTTGCGTTATAAAACGCATTAGACTCCGTTTTTGAGCAGTAACCGATACCGTCCGTTATGACTAAGAGAGCTTTTTTTGTCAATTCTGACTCCTTGTTCTAATTCTTCTTCTAACAAAATTTTTATGCAATTATACTATAATGTCATTTTTATTTATAAGGACTACTTACTTTGCTTTACTGGCTTTCAGAAATTTTTCACATCAATCTACTTGGATATATCACCATTCGTGCCGGAATATCTTTCTTTTTGGCTCTTTTTTTTACTCTCTATCTGCTTCCTAGATTTATAAGATGGGCACAGAGGACATCAAGTGTCCAGCCTATAAACAACTGGGCGCCCGAGCGTCATCAGGGCAAAGCAAAAACACCGACCATGGGCGGGATAGTCTTTATATTTTCAACAATTCTTGCATCTTTAATCACTATAAAATTTTCCAACCCCTATGCCATCGGAGCTGTTGCGACTCTATTTTTATTTGTTCTTATCGGCTTTAAAGATGACTACGCAAAGATCAAAAAGAATGAGAACCTTGCAGGTCTAAAAGCTAGGACAAAACTGCTTCTGCAGATAATCTCCGCTCTTTTTATAACGGGATTTTTATACATTTTTTCAGATTTCAACACCAATCTTTATCTGCCGTTCATTAAAAATCCTGTATGCGATATGGGCGGATATGCGCTTATTTTTTGGGTGATCGTGATTATCGCGACATCAAACGCGGTAAACCTCACTGACGGTCTTGACGGACTTGCTACCGTTCCATCCATCGTAGCTCTTACATCTTTTAGCATTATTATCTACATAACAGGAAATGCAGTCATCAGCTCATACCTTCTTATGCCAAACATAAATATCGGGGAAGTCGCGATTGTCTCTAGTGCACTCATCGGAGCGCTTACTGGGTTCTTGTGGTATAACTGCCACCCTGCAGAGGTCTTTATGGGAGACAGCGGCTCACTAACTATCGGTGCATTTTTGGGTTACCTTGCTATCATCTCAAAAAGCGAGATCTTACTTCTTCTAATCGGTTCGATATTTGTTATTGAGACACTTTCTGTCATTTTACAAGTCGGAAGTTACAAGCTCAGAAAAAAGAGAGTCTTTTTGATGGCGCCGATCCACCACCATTTTGAGATGAAACAGTGGGCGGAGAACAAGATAATCGTTAGATTTTGGATTATCGCCATTTTATCCAACATCATCGCCCTTATCTCACTAAAGATTCGCTGATGTTACGAGTTTCTCTCTTTGGTTACGGCAAAACCACAAAGGCGCTGACAAAAAAATATCCTAACGCGATCTTTTATGATGACAAATGCACAAAACCCTTTACAGACGAGAACGCCTTTAAAGTAAAACCCTCATCAGAGTTTGACCCAAAATACTCCGACTTACAGATCACGTCCCCTGGAATCCCTCCGTCAAACCCGCTTATACAAAGAGCAAAAAACCTCATAAGCGAGTATGATGTTTTTGCCCAGAGCGCACCTCTGTCTGTATGGATAAGCGGAACAAACGGCAAGACAACAACAACACAGATGATGCAGCATCTGCTTAAAGAGAGAGGATCCGTAGCGGGCGGCAATATCGGAACCCCACTTGGCGAACTAGATACTGAGGCGAGTTTGTGGATACTTGAGACAAGCTCCTTTACCACTCACTACACAAACCAAGCCGCACCCAACATATATGTCCTGCTTCCCATAACACCGGATCATCTAAGCTGGCACGGCAACATAGATGAGTACATACAGGCAAAGCTAAAGCCCGTTACAATGATGAAAGAGGGAGAGATCGCGATAATCCCCGAAGCATACAAAGATGTAAAAACAGCAGCTCATATCATCAGCTACAAAGATGAGAGCGATCTGGCATCACGCTTTGAGATAGATGCAAATAGAGTCAATTTCAAAGGCGCATTTTTGATGGACGCGCTTTTGGCGATGGCGGTAGAGAAGATACTCTTTGATCGTGTCGATTATGAAAAGATCAACTCCTTTGTCATCGATCCGCACAGACAGGAGGAGCTAAGAGACTCCAGAGGCCGTCTATGGGTAAACGATACAAAGGCGACAAACCTTGATGCTGCCGTAGTAGCGCTAAAGCGCTATAAAGAACAGCATATACACCTTATTTTGGGCGGTGACGACAAAGGAGTTGACCTTAGCGAACTCTTTGTGTTTCTTAAAGGCTGTGATGTTGAGATCTACAATATAGGCTCAAACAAAGAGAGGCTCTCAGATCTGGCACGCAAATACGATGTTGCATACACTCTTTGTGAAAACTTGGTGGATGCCGTAAAAAAGATAGATAAAAACCTAAAAGATGATGAAGTCGCCCTGCTCTCTCCTGCTGCGGCAAGTCTTGATGAATTTAATTCCTACGCACATAGAGGCGACGTCTTTAAAAATGCAGTAAAAGAGCTCTGATGATAAGAGTAGCGGTACTTGCATCACACAACGGAAGCGGTTTTAACGCACTCTATGAAGCGGTGATCAAAAAAGAGCTAAACATTGAGCTTGTCTTAGTAATATCGAACAACCAAAATGCTTCGGTTTTACAAAGTGCCTCAGATTACGGCATTGACAACTTTGTCATAAACTCAAAAACAGATGCAAATCCAGATGAAAAAATAGCGCTTCTTTTAAAAGAGTATGGCTGCGAATATGTCTTCCTCTCAGGATATATGAAAAAGCTCTCCAGCGATTTAACAAGAGAGTTCAACATCATAAACTCTCACCCTGCACTTCTTCCAAGGTATGGAGGAGAGGGAATGTACGGCCGCAAAGTGCATGAAGCTGTTATAAAGAACCGTGAAAATGAGAGCGGTGTTACGATTCACAGGGTCAATGAGAACTATGACGAGGGCGAGATACTTTTACAAACAAGAGTAACTCTAAGTGAAGATGAGAGTGTAGATTCGCTAGAGACAAAGATAAAAAAACTCGAACAGATCTCAATAGTCGAACTCTTCAAAAAGATTCAAGAAAGCACTCTGTAAGTTTACTTTCAGTCCCTAAAAGATATAATTGCGCTCTTTAAAAGATGGCCAATTAGCTCAGTCGGTAGAGCAAGTGACTGAAAATCACTGTGTCCTTGGTTCGATTCCGAGATTGGCCACCACTTTAGAACTCCTAAAATAAGAGGTTTCAAAGACTTTTAAAAAGTTCTTTAAGTTTCAGTAAAAAAGTTTTTTTACTACAATTTTACTACAGGTTGCTTTTTAGCATGAAAAACAGGTAAAATTCAAGCACTTAATGGCTAATTAGCTCAGTCGGTAGAGCAGTTGACTGAAAATCAACGTGTCCTTGGTTCGATTCCGAGATTAGCCACCACCTCTTTATAAAAAATCCAAATATTTCATTTTCTTATCTTATCTTGTTTGCAATCCTGTTTTATAAATATTTACCGCAATTTATCCGTTAACTTACAACTCGTTTTCTATACAAATCAGAATAATTTTGCAGCCTGAGTTTTAGAGACATCATTATTTCAAAAATAGAAATTTAGATAAAATTACTAAATTATGTAACAAAAAAGAGCTGGCGTAAAAATGAAGATAGATATACTTAGCGATTTGCACTTTGACTATTACTTTAAACAATTTAACAACTCCGATAGAGATGTAAAAAAGGTTTATGACAACTATTTTTTACATAATGATAGAGTTGTAGGCGACGTATTAGTTGTTGCCGGAGATTTAGGACATCACAATAATCAAAATCTAATTCTCTTAAAAATGATAAAAAAGCTTTATAAGTATAAAGCCATTATCTGCGTTTTGGGCAATCATGATTATTATCTAGACGGACTAATTGCTAAAGATGATTATGAAGATTCATTCGAAAGGGCTAGAGAGCTCATTGATTTAATCAACTCAGAAGATGGTCTGTATTGTCTTGATGGCAATATAATCGAGATAGAGGATGTAAAGTTTGGTGGCGCTATGGGTTGGTACAGCGACGCTTATTTGAAGTATAAGTATCCCTTTGGGAATTTTCCTTTAAAATCAAATAATGAGATGTGGAAAAATTGTATGCCTGATTTTTCAATGACAGAGGGTTTAGTGAACTTTGATGATCTGTATTATCTTGAAATTCCAAAAATAGAGATGGTTTACAAAGAGTGCGATGTGATGATCACGCATATAAACCCCTCATTTTTAAACGAACATCTATCACAAGAGTTTTCAGGACAGCAAACAAATACTTTTTTCTGTTTTAACGGTCATAAGTTCTTGAGGGGAACAACAGCAAAGCATTGGATTTTTGGACACACTCATGACTCTTTTTCTTATGAGTTTGCAGGTATAAAATGTCATGTAAACGCTTTTAGCGATAGAACTGCAACAATAAAGAGCATTGAGGTTTAAAATATGCAAAAAGGTATTTGGGTTATCGGTGATGTTCATGGTGAATATGACAAGTTAATACTACTGCTGAGTAAACTTCCTAAAGATGCCGTTGTTTGTTTTACGGGCGACCTAATTGACAGAGGTGAAGACTCTGCTAAAGTTGTTGAGCTTATAATAAATAGTGGTTATTTTTGTGTGCTTGGCAACCACGAATTGATGATGATAAAGTCAGATGAAAGTAAGCAAGATAAAGAGTATTGGTTTCATAACGGTGGTTTAGAAACATTAAGTTCCTATGCTGAATTTGGTGATGAAGTTTTTAAAGCTCATATTGAATATTTCAAAACCCTTCCTTATTTCCTGTATTATGAGATAGAGGGGCATATTCCCTTGGTCGTGTCTCACTCTTATATTCATCATATATGGGTAAATCAAGAGCATATATACTCTGAAGATGATGCAGAGGATATCCTCTGGCGGCACATGAACAAAAGTGAATATTTTGATGAGGAAAAGGAAGCTAAAAACGGTATCTTTAATATTTTTGGGCATATGCCTGTTTATGACGCTGTTATAACTAACACGTACGCAATGATTGATACGGGTGCTGTTTATGAGAACAACAAATATTTAGGTACATTAAGCGCTATTCACTATCCCTCTTTGAAGGTTATATCAACATAGCAATTTTTTTTGACATTATATCTCTGTTATTTGATAAAATTTTATCACAAGTGCGCGTACTGCCCGTTAAATTGGGACAATATTCAAGAAATTGAACACAAGCGTGCTTAATTCTAGTGCGGCGGACATTGATTATCTGTCCTTAAAACAACTCTCTTTCGCTATCTCTTCTTCGTTTGTGAATTTTCATTTGTCGCATGTCCGCTTTATTGATAAAAGTTAAATATACTTATCCTGATGAGCTCAAAGAAAACTGATGTTTACAAGAACTGCTCCAAGGCGAGAAAGAAAACAGATTTTAGACAGGAGGTATTTTATGAAAAAGAAAAAAACTCAAATTAAAATTGACAAGAGCATGTTTGAATTTGATCTTTTTTGGAGCATTAAAGATG
Organism: Sulfurimonas crateris; assembly: GCF_005217605.1. NCBI lineage: Bacteria > Pseudomonadati > Campylobacterota > Epsilonproteobacteria > Campylobacterales > Sulfurimonadaceae > Sulfurimonas > Sulfurimonas crateris. Next base: position 172,327 of record NZ_SZPX01000005.1, read on the forward strand.
GTTCGTTAGTGGACATCGACACATTAATAAGTGTTTACTCGCAATACTCAAATACAAAAAATATGAAAGCTCTTGTGGCACTGTTTTCAAAAGAGAAGGTTTTATCTGTTATAGAATCTCAAGATATCTTAAGCGATGAACACAAAATAGCTCATAAGATTAATATAGGCATTATTAATGGCACCGCAACTGAAAATTTTACTTCAGAAAATCTGGCACCGTTCACTGTTTAATTTAAAAACATGAAAAGCATAGAGATCTAATACAATGAAAATAGACATAATTAGCGATACACACTTTGATTTGCACCTTGATAAAGATAGTTTTGAAAACACAGAAGAGTTCTTGCAAAAAGTTTTTACAAAAACAGGTAGCAAAATCCTTATAATTGCCGGCGACTTAGGACACTTTAACTCTCAAAATATCGCAATGTTAAGATTGATAAAAGAGCTGTATGAGTATAAATATATCATTTGCGTTCTAGGAAACCACGACTATTATCTTATCGATGAGACTCAAGAGAAACGGTACGAAAGAGACTCCTTTAGGCGTGCAGAAGAGATGAGAGAGCTTATAAACGCTGAGGATGGAATGTATTGTCTTGATGGAGATGTTATTGAGATAGACGGTATCAGATTTGGAGGTTGCAGCGCCTGGTATGATGGCAGTTATTTTCACAGAACATCCTCTTCATACGGACGAAATGTACTTACATTTTGGAAGCAAACCATGAATGATTCGAGAATGATTTTTGGTATCGAGGATTTTTATGATATGTTTAAGATCCAAAAAAAGAAGCTAGATGCGATCTATCAAAATTGCGATATTATCATAACTCATGTCAATCCGTCGATAGACGACAAAGATACACCACCCAGCAAAAGAGACGACAAAATGAACGCATTTTACTCTTTTTGCGGCGATGAATGGCTTGATAATACAACCGCTAAGTATTGGATATATGGGCATAATCACGTTAATTATGAATACAAAAGAGATGGGGTCAGCGTAATTTGTAACGCGTTGGGCTATACTGAACAATTAAAAGATTTTAAGATAAGAACAGTTGAAATTTAGTAATACTCTCACTATTGATGTCTTCTTGAAATTCGCTATGATTTTAACATCTACAAAAAAGTCAGAGTAATTGTAATAGAGTATCGTTTCCTATGCCAGCTTTTTGTTGGGCCAAGAGACTGAGTGGGTTATATACCAATATTCCAGTCTCTTTTTAAATAGTTAACTTCAAGCATCTGCACACTCCTCACATCTTGTTTTAATCCATCCCTTGCTTTTTTGTGGTACAGCGGGTTTTCCACAATTTTCACAAATATTTTCACTCTCTTCTTCTGCTTTTTCTATGAGAGCGTCGATTTCTCGTCCCGTATCGCCGTGGGCATAAAACCTAAGACTGCCATACTTTTCTTTGACCTGCACGACCCGAATATTAAGCTCTGGATCACTGTCAAGTATCTTTTGGATGTCTTCCGACAATTTTGCAATAAGAGGAAACCATCCTCTACCGACTTCAAATCCAAAAGATAACAGCGACTTCATCGGGTCGTATGGTGGGGTTCCATATATTTGAGGATACTTTTTGATGATATCAATCGTTCTATATCCAAAAAGCTCAAGGCTGGCTTCATCTGCCTTGTCACTTAAATCTACAATGCAGTCAATATGTTCCAGCTCATCAACATCTGTGATGAGGCCTTGTTTTTGTTTTTCATCGAGATATTCTGCCAATCTTAGCGGATTTATAAATTCTTGTATCTCTTGAGCTATTTTTTCGCTTGAAGATATGCAATAAGTTCCAAAATACTTAATAAGCTCTTGGATCTCTTCTGAACCTTGATCTGTTTTTGCATTGATAATTTTTGTGATTTTCATTTTAAATTCCTTTTTTGTCTGTATGAACTTCGTGAAGTTTTGTCAAAAACTCTGATATGATAGAGATATACATTTTGATATACTAGTCTCTCTTCGAAATATCTCAATCTATGTCTCAATTCTATGCTGTTTTCATTAATCGACTATATCAGTTTATTCTAAATGTCGTTGTAAGAAATACTCTTTAAATATTATTTCTTGTAGGTATTCTGGTCTTCTTTTCGAACTAAATGAGGTCTTGCAGTCATTACAAAAATATCTCTTTATTCCTCTTCTTGAGCCTTTGGAAATAACATTTTTTGACTTGCAATTTATGCATATTTTAGAGCTTTTTTACAGCCATTTGTAAATAAACCTTTGTTTATTCCTACTATAGCATAGTTTGAGAGGTGTTTTAAGCACCCATATTTACTATTAAGTCACCTGTCATAAGATGATGTTTCGTTTGGATCAGTCTATCGTAAGCGTCTTTGATAGTAAAATTTTATTGTTTGGTTTTTACGCCTACTTTCTTTTTAATAGGTTTGCCGTTCTCGTCTCTGTAATTGATATAAAAAGCAGTATTACCGTTTTTAAGTTCGTTTATCCAAACGCCCTCATATCTTCCGCCTGCTGGTTTTAATGCCATTTATATACCTTTTAATATTATTGTTTTTTTGATATAATGCTTACTAAGAAACAAAAGAGGTGGAAATACGGGCATCCACGAGCCTTGCATCCTAGTTTGGGGCGTTACCGGTGCAGGATAAATGAGGGGAGTTGTCCTCCCTCCTTTTGTTTTATATAAAATCTTCAAAAATCTTCCTCTTCTTACTATTTAAAAATTGAATATGATTGTCACACTGCTTTAACAGTTTTCTTTTGTCAGTTTTAAAAAAAGTCCCTATATAGTTAAAATGGTTATTTGTAGATATTGAATATAAAAAGATATCATTGCTTACTATTGAAACAAAGTTATAAATAGAATCATCATGTTTATATGAGCATACACCTATCGTGCTATCTAAGATTATTTGAAAATTATTGTCATAAAGATAAAAAATGACCTGCTCATGTTTTTGTTCTATTTTTTTTAGCTTTGCTTTTGTGATATGAAGTTCTTTAGAGTCAAATACATTTCTGAGTTTATGCAAAATAAGATTTGTTAACATTGCTAAAAGTATTCTGTTTTTACTGCCCAAATCAAAACTGCCTATATGTTTAAGTTTTCATATTATACATTTTTTACTACATTTTTTACTACAGTTTTTACTACAACTTTTAAAAAAGAATGGATTATTATAAAAGAATATAAAAGGGGGAGAGGCTTTTTAAAGCCCGTAAAATAGAGGGTTTTAGGAGAGTTTATCATATTTTAATAAACTATAAAAATACCCGTTTTACTGACTGAAAATCACTGTGTCCTTGGTTCGATTCCGAGATTGGCCACCACCTCTTTTTTTAAAACTTCAATACAACACTTGTTAAACCGTTTTCTATAGAATTTACCTCTATGCCTATCTTATATCTTTTACAAACTCTCTTTACAATATCAAGCCCTATGCCAAATCCGCCCTCGTACTCATTTGCTCTGTAAAACCTCTCAAAGATCCTGTTTTGCTGCTCTTTTTTTATGCCTGCTCCGCTGTTGGAGATGCTAAACTCCTCTGCCGTGAGCTTTAGCTCCATCTTGCCGCCGTGCTTGTTGTACTTGATGGCATTGGAGATCAGATTGCCAAAGAGTCTCTGGGCACTTACCTCATCCATACTAAAAAATGCATCATCTAGCTCTTTATAGATAGAGATTGATTTTTTAAGCGCCAAATCTTCGTAGAGAGTGAGTTCATTCTCTACGATCTCTCTTAGATTGTTCTGTTTTAAATTCTGATTTTCACTCTCAAGCAACAGATATGTCAGATCTGAGTAGATCTTTTGCACTCTTTTTGCACTGATATCCACCCTTTTTAAGATCTTCTCATCGATATTCTCTTTTTTGAGTCTCTCAATACTCATAAGTATTGCAGTTATGGGAGTGTTAAGTTCATGCGTTGAGTCTTTTATAAATTTGTCTAGTTTTACTCTCTCGTTTTGAATAGGTTTTAAAAACATCTTTGAGAGAAAATAGCCCACAACAGCAACGACTAGAACCGAGAACATAGCTGTAAAGAGTATGCTTTGCAACAGCTTTTGCGCCTCTTGATCCTTTTTTTTGCTCTTAAGTACCAGATATTTAACGCCGTGGTGCATCTGCGGGCTCAAGTCTACAAAATAATCAAATCTTTTGTCTTTATAAAAGCCCTGTTCAAAGATGATATCTTCGGCTTCTTGGCCGTAAATCGGAATCTGATGCTCATCGTAAAGTGCTACTTCATACCCCTCTGGATTTTCAATATGCAGAGGCTCTGAACGCATGTAAGATGAGATGATCTTAGAAGAGAGGCTAAGCGCGATGTTTTGCATCTTCTCTTTTTTCATAGAGATAATGTTAGAGGATTCATAGCGATAAAAACTAACAGCTATAAAAAGAATCAGAAAGATTGACGAACTAAGATAAAGTCCTAAAAAGCCCCAAAAAGACTTTTTTTCACTGGATGTTAACTCTATAGCCGACTCCTTTTATGGTAGTTATAAAATCTTTGCCAAGGTGTGCTCTGATATTTTTTATATATGTTCTAAGCGTCGCATCACTCGGCACTTCGCTCTCAAACCAGATGTTTGCAATAAGCTGTGCATGTGATACGACACTCCCTTTTTGCGATAAAAAATACCGGGTTATCTCAAAATCTTTTTTAGAGAGTTTTACTCTATTACCGTTTTTGACAAGCTCGTAAGTCGTCTTGTCAAGATAGTTTTGTTCGTCGATCTTTATCTGTGAACTTTCTAAATTATTTACTTTTACAAGATGCTCTATTCTTGCGTCAAGCTCTAAAAGTTCAAAAGGTTTTTTGAGATAGTCATCACACCCCAAATCAAAACCTTTTTTTAATTCATGTGCAGAATCAAGCGAAGTGATAAAGATAGTGGGGATATTTACATACTGCTCTTTTAGAAGTTTTAAGAGCTCGAAACCGCTTAAAAGCGGTACGTTGACATCAAGAAGCATCAGATCATACCGTTTTTTGAGTATCATCTCATAAGCCTCTTCCCCGTCATAAACAGACGACACAAAGTAGCCTTTTTCGCTCAAATGCTCGTTAAGTATCTCCGATAGGATTACATCATCTTCAAGTAGTAAAATATTCATTTGAGTATTTTACTAGAACTCATCTTAGAAATCCGCGTACTTATTTTGCTTTGTGATTGTACAAATCATATATAATCATATTTAAGTTCTATATTATTTCTCTTAATATGCTCTAAAGTAAAATGGCTACTATGAATGAAATAAGATTTTTTAGCACCTATTTCATCCAAAACAAGAGTTGCTTCTTCATAGTTTAGGTGATTACCGTTTGAAAAGTTTGGTGCTAAACAAGCGTCAATATAGCACTCATCTATGGTACAGGAGAGCAAAAACTCCATCGATTTTTCTGATATTCCTGCACAGTCTGTTAAATAAGCTATAGTTTTATTTTTGGTTTGTATCAAATATCCCGTAGTGTTTTTAGAGTGCTTTAATGGAATTGGAGTAAATTTGAATTCATTTACTTCGATTGGATTAAAAGGGATGTTTTCCATGAAGTCTAAAGCTTTTGGATGCTTAAACAAATCTGCAAAACCATCTTTGTCTTTTGGGTGATAGCAAACTATTTTATCACTGCTATATCTGAGTCTTAAAAGACCTAAAGCATGGTCAGGATGAAAATGAGTTAAAAATATAGCTGCGATTTTCCCCCCATCGAAAATAGAAGCAATATCTTCTATACCTGCATCTAGTAAGATAATCTCGTCATTTTCACACTCTATATAGGCACTTGTAGCTAAGTTTTTTTTACCTTTTCGCCTATACTCTTCACAAATACTGCAATCACAATTATGTGATGGGATTCCTCCACTATCAGCAGTACCTAAAAATTTTAATTTCATGTCAAATTCCTTAACAATTCTAAAAATGTACTTTTTGATTCTTCTAAGGGCTTAGAATTATCAAAATAGGTATGATTTTTTGCTTTTATTTTTTGTTCACTTCTTTGGATTCTTTTTTTAATTGCCTCTTCATTCTCCCTGTCTCTTGATTTAAGTCTCTCATAGAGCATCTGTTTTGGTATCCCAATTTCTATAGTTGCAACATCTTCAAAAGTATTTTCAAAATCTTTGATAGCCTCTCTTGATATAGAGATAATATTAAGTCCATCTTTTATGGAAAGTTTTGATATACCGTAGATATTTCCATGAGCTTCCCATGAAGAGATAAAAAAATCACTTTTTATTAAATACAAAAAATCATCTTTGCCTATGTAATGATTTGATTCGTTGTTATCAGGAATTCTTGTAATATATCTAGTTACAAAATTCGCTTTTATATCATTTTGTATTGACTTAAGCAGAGTATCTTTACCAACTCCGCTTGCTCCTACTATTAAGACTATTTTTACCATCATTAGAACCTAAAGTTTTTTATTGCATTATATACAACTTCACCGTCTTTAAAAGTCATAACCACTTTTGGGATATGGGTCTCATCGATAATTACTATATCTGCTAGGTATCCTTCTTTGATTTCCCCTCTATTTTCAAGTCCAGCGAGTTTAGCAGGAGTAGAGCTAATCATAGCAAATCCCTCTTCAAGACTTAAATCTATATCTTTTTGAAGTTTATAAGGACTAAGAAGCATAGAAGCAGGATGATAATCACTACATAAATAATCACATACACCATTTTTGATGAGTTCTACAGCGGCAATATTTCCACTTTGAGATCCACCTCTTACAATATTTGGTGCACCCATACCTGTTTTTATACCCATCTCTTTTGCCACTTTAGCAACCTCAAGTGAAAGTGGAAATTCTGAAAAACTCACCCCTAAAGCTTTAAGAGTATTGAGTTTTTCCAAGCAATCATCATCGTGACTGAGAACCGGCAAACGATGGCTAATTGAAAAAGCCACTAAATCTTCCACGACTGATTTTTTATCTTTTGATGCTTTTTTTTCCAGATACTCTTGTACTTCATCTTCATTAATAGCGTAGGTTTTTAAAAAGTATTTTTTCCAAGCTTCAAGTGTTTTAAATTGCCCTTGCCCAGGGGAATGATCCATTATAGATAATAGATTAATTTTTTTTGCAATAATGAGTTCTTTAAGTGTTTCAAGCGAACTTTCACTTGTAATCTCAAATCTCGCATGGATAAGATTATCAACTCCTAAGTGTTGCGTATTAGCTTGATAGATCTCTTCTATTAGCTCACGAGACTGTTGTGTTCCTCTTCCTTTGCTTAGCTCTTGATCATTAAACCCAACTGCATGAAACATAGTAGTAATTCCTGCCATTGAGAGTTTTTTATCAAGTTCTACTACTGCCATAGAAGTTGGAAATCTGGCCCCAGGGCGAGGTTCTATCTCTTTTTCTATCGCATCACCGTGCAAATCCACAAATCCTGCTACCACTCTTTTATCTGCGAAATCTATAGCAACATCTAAGCTTTTGTAAGGGGCTATTTGAGAGATAGTATCTTTTTTAATAACAATATCAGCACTTTGAAATTTTCCATCTATGAGTATATTTGTACTTCTAATGACTGTCTGCATATCTTTTTTCCTTTATATCAAAAACTTTATCGCTAATAGCTTCCATTGCTTCTAAATCATGAAATATCCCGATCATAGCAACACCATCAGCTTTGATTTTTTGAAGTCTTTGTATCACTTTCATAGTATTGCTGTGATCTAGTGAAGCGGTCGGTTCATCAAGCAAAAGTACCGATTTTGGAGCGATGATTCCTTTTGCTATATTGACCCGTTGTTGCTCTCCGCCGCTAAAGGTAAGAGGAGAAACATTAAAAAGTTCCTCTTTGATACCCAAATAACTAAGCAACTCTTTGGCTGCCTCTTTGGCACTTTTTTCATCTTCGCCTTTATCTATCAAAGGCTGAGCGACAACATCAACTGCACCAATTCGTGGCAACACTTTTAAAAACTGCGACACATACCCAATCTCATTTTTTCGCAAATCGAGCATCGTACTTTCATCACAAGTTGCGATATTGATACTGTCGCCATTTTCTTTTGTAAAAATAATATCTCCGCTAGTAGTAGTATAGGTTCTATAAAGTGCTTTTAAAACAGATGATTTTCCCATCCCACTAGGTCCATAAAGAGATAAAAACTCCCCCTTTTTGACTTCAAAATTGATATTTTGATACCCTTGTATTTTGATACCGCCTCTTGTGTGTACCGTAAACTCTTTTGATAAATTTCTAACTTTTAATTTTTCCATAACCACTCCTACAATACACTTGAAACGAGCACTTGAGTATATGGGTGTTGCGGGTCTTCTAAAATCTGATCCGTTAATCCATACTCAACTATTTTGCCGTTTTTCATCACGATACAAATATCCGTTAAATGTTTTATTACACCCAAATCGTGCGAAACGATAACCATCGCAAACCCTATCTCTTTTTGCAACTCTTTTATTAAGTCTAAGATTTTGGCTTGAACCGATAGATCAAGTCCTGTTGTAGGCTCATCAAGAAGTAAAATTTTTGGATTGCTTGAGAGTGCTTTTGATATCTGAATTCTTTGTTGTTGCCCACCACTAAAACAATCAGGATAATCATCTATCCTCTGCACTGGAATTTCTGTTTTTTCTAAAAAATACAAAGCTCTAGCTCTTATCTCTTCATATTTTTTTGTTCCACTCATAATCACTTTTTCGGCGATATTTCCACCTGCACTAAATTGATAGTTCAGTCCAAGGCGAGGATTTTGATAGATCATAGACATCAACTCATCTCTTAAATATCCAAGCTCGTTTGCATTAGCTTCAAGGACATTTTTATATCCACCAAGAGCATCTACAAAAGTATCCATATGGATGATTCCGCTACTCGCTTTTTGGTCTTGATAGATGAGTTGTAAAAGTGTTGATTTGCCACTGCCGCTCTCTCCTACAATCCCTAGAATTTCTCCACGCTTAAGATGCAAATTGATACTGTTTACAGCAACGACACTTCCACAATGAGGACAAATAGAGCTTTCAAATTCTGCACCCGTACTCTCCAAGCACTTATCGCAAAATCTTCCATACACTTTATTGACATTTTTAAGGTCTAATATCATAGTTTCCCCTCTAAATTCTTATCACAATATGCCGTATCATTACAATAATATTTCACTTCGCCATCATTGGTATGCACTTCATCCATAAATACACCGCTTGCCCCACATCTTGTACACTTTTTATCAGCAAAGCTTTCAACTTTAAACTCTTTGTCTTCAAACTTCAAAGGCTCTACTTTTGTGTAAGGTGGTATTGCATAGATTTTTTTCTCTCTTCCTGCCCCTAAAAGTATGAGTGCTTTATTGTTATTTAATTTTTGAGTGTCATATTTTGGTATGGGACTAGGATCCATTGCATATCTATCATGTACCATTACAGGGTATCTATGCCCGATTCTACTATCTCCAAATTGAGCCGTATCTTCATATAAAAGCACCCACAATTTCGCATAGTCACTATTTGCATGCATCACTTTTTGTCTGTAACTGTCGGCTTCAACATTGGTTAAAACCTCAGGATAAGGGACTTGTAAAACTAGTGTTTGCCCCTCTCTCATAGGTTCTTCCGGGATTCTGTGACGACTTTGGATAATATCGGCTTCAAGGGTATCTAAAGTTGTTTGGTTGTCTGTAACTGAAACGATAAAGTTTCTGATATTAACAGCATTCACACTTCCATCACACCCTTGGTCTATCACTTTTAAGCAATCTTCTTCATTGATGATAGCTAGTGTCATTTGCAGTCCACCAGTTCCCCAACCTCTGGCAATAGGAAGTTCACGACTCGCAAAAGATACCTGATACCCTGGGATTGCTATAGCTTTGAGTGTAGCTCTTCTTATCTCTTTTTTTGCATCTTCATCTAAAAAACCGTATCTCATCTATTTTTTCTCCTCTTGATTAGAGTATTTTTTTGCATTTTCATATACTTGTAAATCTGCTTGAAATGTTACATAATGTGGGAGTTTATAGTGATTGGTAAAACCTTGTGATTCTATACCATCTATATGATGTACTATCATTTCAAAATTATCAGCAATTCCACCTTGGCCTATAGTGTGTGATTTGTTATAAAGAGTTGTATCGAGGATGCTCATGCTGATTGCTTTTGTTTCATTAAAACCAAAACAACATCCAAACCCTGTTGTAAGTTTCGTGCTTCCATCACTTTGTTTTTCAAAAGTAGCAGCTGCTTCACAAGCAGTGATATCGATCTCGCCGATTTTTACCTCATTTTTAGTAAAAGGGTGAGTAAATCTTACTTCACTCCTCCCAAGTCTAAGGTCGCCGATAGTAGGATGGACATCCCCATATCCTCTCATAGAGGTATAAGCAAAAGCCAACATCGAGCCACTCTCACCCCTTGCCATGATTTGCATTACGGCGCTTCGTGGATAGGGAGCAGATGGGAAAACTCTTGTGATGTCACTTATTTTTTCGTCTTTTGGCAAAGTTTTTATCATATTGGCATCTCTTAGAGGCTTTAGAGCAGACTCTACAAAAATATCATCATTTTTATAGTCATCCCAAACAGTTTTATCAACCGCTTTTTTCAAGATAAGTTTTACTTCATAATCGCTTGATGGTCCTAAAATCTGACCCCCTTTAATATCTTTAAAAGCTGAAGAGATTCTTCGTACCACTCTCATCTCATCTGTACAAATTGTTTTTGCGATGCCTGCTCTAGCACAAGAACTTCTATGAGCTCTTAGGAAAAAAGATGCATTAAGCAAATCTCCGCCTGCTTTTAGTATAGCCTGTGCGGAGAGTTTTTTAGAATACAAACTTCCCTCACTCATCACTTTGTCAACTCCATATCTTAAAGTATTTTCTATTGCCAGAGGATCAATCTTTTGGCTTAAATTTATCTCTTCTTCGTAAAAAGCTAAAGAGTTTCTGATGGCCTCTTCCCCGCCCTTAATTGCTACAAATCCCATTATCGCACCTCCACTTTGGTTGTTCGGCTAAGAGCTATTAGCTCACCAATACTATTAATGAAAAAAATCTCAATACCTAAAGGGTAGTCACTGTTTTTTTGCATCAAAATATCTATAAACTCTTTATTACAAGGTAAATTCACCTCTTTTTTTCCATCAATTCCGGGACCGCTTAAAAAGTATGTACAATTATTGAAATCTTCACATTTCAAAATCAAGGTTGCCGAAAAGTCAGGGTTGAGATAATCTCCCCTTTTTGCCTCATTTATTAGGCGAGTATCAATCACATCGCTTAAAATATAATCAGCCTCTTGCATGGTGGTTGCTTTTGGATTTGTGATGGCTTCTATTAAAGTAATGTCTTCATCACCGCTGTAATAATAAGTTACTTCATTAAAGAAAAGTACATTTGCAACTCCAAGTAAATACGAATCAAACACACTCTTTATTTGGGTAATTTTTCCAGGCATCGCCAACGCATCACTTAAGCTTTTAAAATTTTGTCTGTTTAATTGTTCTAAATCTACATTTTCCATCTTTTACCCTTGAGCCATAAGGTCAAAATTTACCCTTGTGGCATTGATTTTTTTATTGAGCTCTTTTTGTATTGTTTGTATATTTTGTACTGTTTTGGCAACCAAAGTTTCAATCTCTTCTTTGAAAAAACCGGCACCAAAACACCCATCACAAACGGCAATATAAAGGGAGAGCTTTTCGTTGTCGTCTTGCACCATTGCCCATCCTTTGCTTGATGAATCATTCCCCACTTGTATAATTGCAGTTGTGACCAGTAATTCTCCGGCATAAAACTCTCCTTTGCTGATTGGATCATAAATAGGCTGCAATAGTGTTTGTTGCACAGGAGATTGAAGCACTACTACCTCTAATTCATTTTTTATTTTGTTATACAGTTCTTCAAGTGCGCTAAATTCAGCCTTTTGAAGGATAAAGTTTAAATCTTCTCTTCTCATATCTTTAACTCCTATACTAATTTTTTTCTAAAGTATGATGAAACTTTAGAGATGATTGAAACAACGATGATGATAAGTAAAATAATCGTTGCCGTTTGTTGGTACTCAAAAAGCTTGATACTCATCACAAGTTCAAAACCAATCCCGCCAGCCCCCACAAGTCCCATTGTAGTAGACGCTCTTACATTTCTATCAAGCATATAAAGATTGTAGCTATGAAACAGAGGGACTATCTGTTTAAAATATCCGTGATAGAGTATGTGCAGTTTTGAAGAACCTGTTGAAGTCAATGCTTCGATTGGTTTTTCATCTATACTTTCTATAGTTTCTGCATAAAACTTTGCTAAAAATCCTGTTACATGTAAGGCGATCGCAAGAACTCCGGCAAATGGACTAAGACCAATAATAGATACTAAAATAATCGCAAAAAGCAGATCAGGCATTGCTCGTAAAAAATTGATAAACTCCCCCACAATAACCCTTGTCGGAATATTTACATTGATATTTTTTGCCAATACAAATCCAAGAGGCAGCGAAAAAACTATAGCTATAACGGTAGCGGCTATTGCCATTGCAATGGTTTCTAGCATTAAAAGTCCAAACTCTTCGATTCTTCCTAAATCAAGCGGGAAAAAACCTGCAAGTGTTTCATAGACTCTAGGAAGTCCAGTTATAAGCGAACCAAGCTCTAACGGTTTATATATAATCGCTACAACGCCAAGGGCGATAAACAAAATAGCGACAAATGTTTTTTTAAAGTACTCTTTATTATGTTTGCTTGAATGCAAGATGATTTCTCTTGCATAATTTGAAACTCTATCGATTAAGCTAAGTATGACAAGGATGCAAATCAGCATAGCAGCTACTTTGTCATAACTAAAATATCGAAGCTCACCGTAAAGCTCCATGCCAATCCCACCTGCTCCAACAAGTCCTAAAACCATAGCGATTCTTATGTTGTGATCTAGTAAATAAAGCGTATAGTTGCTAATAAGCGGGAGCGCTTGTTCAAAAATACCGTGTCGAAGCATATAGACATAACCGCTTCCCGTTGATCTTATAGCTTCAATCGGTTTCATGTCAATACTCTCAAAACTCTCAATATAAAACTTCGTCAAAAGCCCGATAGTTGCAAATACAATAGCAAGTATCCCTGCCAAACTCCCAACAGCAACAGAAACGACAAAAACAAGCGCATATACTATATCAGGGATTGAGCGTAAAATATTTGTTAACTCATTGATTAGAACATATACAATTTTATTTGGGGTTAGATTTCTAGCACCTAAAAAACCAAGCGGCAAAGATATAATTGTTCCGATTATCGTCCCCCATACGCCCATAGCTACAGTTTCACCCAAAAGCTCGACTATAGTGTCAAAGTTTTTAAAATTGGGCGGGAACATCTCTTTGACTAAATCTACACCGTATTGATACCCGTCCATCAGCGCAGTTATGCTTACTTGTGAGATTTGAAACGACCAAATAATTACAAAAAAAGCTATTGCCCAAAGGGCATATTCAACTCTTTTATTCATCGCCAAACTCTTCATCGTCTTCACTTGATTCCAAATCACCGTAAATAGAAGTCAAAATCTCATGTGTTAGTTCATCGGGATGACCGTCAAAAATAAGTTTTCCATTAGAGAGACCTACAACTCTATCAAAATACTTTTCACTAATAAGCTCTAACTGATGGATAACCGTAATAGTCGTAGTATGCTCTTTTTCATTAATCTTAGAAAAAAGTTTGAGTATTTTTTTACCAGTTTTTATATCAAGATTTGCCGTCGGTTCATCTGCTAGTAATATTTTAGGCTCTTGCATCAAAGCCCTTGCAATCGCCACTCTCTGTTTTTGTCCACCGCTTAGACTATCAACTCTTTCATCGTGTTTATCGGCTAGTTTTACAAACTCTAAGATATCTTTTGCTTTTTTCTTATCGCTTTTTTTGAAAAAACCTATGCCTACGGCTACGCTCTCCGACAAAACTCTTTTTTTTCCCAAAGTGCCGGTTAACACATTGTGTAAAACCGTAGTTCTCTCGATCAGATTAAAGAGTTGATAGACCATGGCAACTTTAGCTCTTAGCTCTTTTACCTCTTTTTTTGATCTATAATCTATTTTTTTGCCATCTACGATTATCTCCCCGTTATCAGGGGTTACAAAACCGTTGATACTTCTCATCAAAGTTGTTTTTCCAGAACCGCTAAGTCCAATAAAAGCTACTTTTTGACCTTGCTTAATGGTTAAATTTATATCATCTAAAACTTTTTGTTCACCAAATTTTTTAGATAAATTCCTAATTTCTATTTTCATTTTCTACCTTTGATTATGGACTGCATAAGCAGCCCAGTTTTACATTGTGATTATTTCACTTCATCAATTACTTTTTTCATATCTTTGATGATGTCAAACTCTTTATCATCTACTATTTTGTAGCCGGTTATTTTTCCATAACCCGTAACTATATTTTTTGGCACTTTTACAATAGCGTTTTTGATTTTTTCTTTTATATCACTATCCAGACTCCCTCTATAAGCCAATGGTGAGCCGGGAAGCGGAGATGATTCCCATATAACGATATTTGTCTCTTTTGAAATTTTGCCACTCTCTAGCATTTTTGGATACGAGATGTCGTTATCTGCCACAATATCCATGATCTTATTTTTTATAACGAGTTCAGCGGCATCATGAGTTCCTGTAAAAGATACTTTTTTAAATGTTTTTTTAGGATCAATTCCAGCTTTATGCATAAAATATCTTGGAGCAGCATATCCTGAAGTCGATGCAACATCGGTAAATGCCATTAGATATTTTCCGTTGTGTGGAGTCAATTTTGCATTAAGCTGTTTCATCCCATCAAGACCGACTAACGGCGTAGTTATATCCAAGGCTTTTGCAACTTCAGGCGTCGCTACAAGGTATGCTTTATAAGTTGTAGTGCCCTTGCTGTCCATACCGACTGCAAATGCTTCTGCACCGGCTCTCTGGGCCGCCATTGCATAGGAAAACGGACCAAACCAAGCGATATCTACTTTTTTTGCTCTCATGGCTTCGATAACACCCGTATAATCGGTTGAAGCTTTAAGCTCTATACATTGACCCGTCTCTTTCTCAAGCCACTGTGCCATCGGCTTATACTGTTCAAGCATTGCTTTTGGATCTTCCGCAGGGATAAGTCCCAGTGTCAAACACTCTTTTGCAACTGCCGCACTGCTTAATACCGATAACCCGATTAGTGTTGTGATTACAATTTTTTTCATTTTTTTCTCCTGTTTTAAAGTTTAATTTGGAAAGCTAAATTGATAAAATTTTGCGTAGGATGCGCTTCTTGCTCAACTTTTGGCTCAAATCTTTCATACGCAAGCTGAATTTTTGCATTGTGTCCCTTTAGGTAATAGTTTAACCCTGCCTGTAGTGTGTTGTAATCACCTTTTGCGTCGTCAGCTTTCCAATTTACATAACGGATAGAAGGCTGAAAATTACCCTTGCCTACTTTTTTGTTAATAAAATAACCGGTTTCAAGGTTATAGCCGCTTCCTTCAAACTCAGGTGCAAGCCCGCCTAAGTCAACAGCCATATATTCCGCTCGAAGAGTGGTTGAACCAAAACTATCCGGCAATTCGGCAAAAGCATCCAACTCATATTCATTGTAATCATAAGAAGCTTTAGAGATATCGGCAACTGCTACTTCAGCCTGCGCGTCGTACGATGCACCGATTCCCACTGTTTTTTTATTGCCCATGTATGTTGCACCTTGCTCATAGCCGTTCTCAGCATCCATAAAGTTCAATTGCACTCTTGCGCTGTATCGCATATTATTGTTTGGATTGATAGTATAAGCTAACTGCTCTAACGGTGCACTCGCCAATGGATTTGCAGCTCTTTTACCAGATTCTACCCCTGTGTGTACGCCAAAATAGTATTTACCGTGAAGATTATCATCAAAATCATGACTTCCCCATAATGTAATACCCATATCGACTTCATCGGCACGCGTAAATCCGCTGCTGTTGAGAACAGCTGCATCTTTAAATTTCATTCTGTTAAATCCATAGCGTGTCGCCAATCCTGAATTCATTGATGTTGATTGAAGACCGGAGCGATCTATCATCAACTGATCAAATGTTCCGTCTAGCAGTGTTCTATTGGATGGAGGAACATTGAGTCCTACGCGCATTTGAAGTTCTTGCTCCATTTTGTAGCCCAAAAAGCCTTCAATCAAATATGCACTATCTTTAAATTTATAGCCTTCGGGATTTTGATGTTTATCTTCTCCGATACCGCCATCATGAAGTTGTGCGCGAAATGTAACGGTATCATCTAATATACCTCCGGCAAGAAGTAAACGAAAACGACGGATAAAAAAATCGTTTTGTCCCCCTCCCTCCAAACCGCTGTTGCTAAATGACTCTCCCCATACCTGCAATCTCGGACTAAATGCCATCCAGCTTCCATCATCACTTTTTATTTTAAATTCAGCACTGGCATCGGTTACAAATAGTGCTAAAAATGCAGCAGCTACCACACTTGTTTTAAATCTCAACATTGGATTTCCTTTGTTTTTAATTTTTAGTTATAATCAGAATGAGTTTTAACTCAAAAACTAAAGCCGTCTATTTAGGTATTTGTCATGTTTAGATAGATGGCGGCTCTTCCTTTCTCTTTAGCTTAATTTGATGAGTTTTTTTGGATTTTTGCCTCCTTTGCCCGATTAAAATCAATAGAAATTTTTACTAAATCACTTCTAAAAAATGATTCGACATACTCTATGATTTTTCCACTCGTTTTATCTATTGAAGTGCTTGCAATTTTTATAAGCGGCAGAGTGTTTTGTATCTGAAGCATTTGTATATATTTTTCATCGCTGGGTATTATTTCAAGTTCAGAGTGATTTCTTGTTGGATTTAGCCCATATTCTTTAAAGGTTTTTGTAAATGAGGTGGTTGAAACTATTTTTAAATCGATATCGGGAGTTAATGTTGTATTAAGATAGCTATATCCAAGAAGAATAGGGATATCATCTGCCATTCTAACGAGTGTGACTTTCAATATGCTTTGATTTTCTTTGATATTAAATTTTTCCAAAAGAAAATTATTTGGGCTTATAGTCTCTATATCCAATATTTTAATGCTTGGAGTTTTGCCAAGCTTTAATATCTCGTTTGAGAAAGTTGTATTTTTTGAGAGCGTGTAGTTTATCTTTTGGGGAGCAATATAATTGCCTCCTCCCTGTTTGGAATATACAAGACCCTCATTTTTCAGTCTTGCTATTCCCTGTCTAACGGTAGTTCTTGTTAAATTAAAAAGTTTACAAAGTTCATTTTCAGAAGGAATTTTTTCATTCGGACTTAAATCGTTTTTAATCTTATCTTTCAAATATTCATAAATGATTTCATAATCAAATTTTTTTGTCATTTTTCATCCATTTTAAGTTGTATATACAAGTTTATGGTGAAATTCTACTGGCGATATATTACGAATAGGTTACACTTGTATAGATAAGTTAAACTCATCTTAAAAAGGAGGTGTTAACGGAGGAGTTAAATTCGGCAGATTTTCTTAAAAAATCTCTCAAGCATAAAGATAAATAAGTTAGCTTTTCCTTAGAGAGTATAAAACAGGTATGATAAGCAGCGTCAGAATCGCCGAGGTTACTAGGCCTCCTATCATTGGCGCTGCAATCCTCTGCATAACTTCGCTTCCCACTCCGTCTATATACATAATCGGAATAAGTCCGCCGAGAGTGGCAAAAACGGTCATTAGTTTCGGTCTTAAGCGTCCTGCCGCACCTTTGATGATAGCTTCTTCATGTGATGTGCCCTTCTCCCCCAGAGCTTCATCAAGATAGATGACCATGACTATAGCCGTCTCAGCCGCAATGCCAAGCAGTGCTAAAAAGCCCGCAATTACGGCGACGGAGAGGTTAAACCCTAAAAAATCAATATAGAGTAATCCGCCCAAAACGGCAAAAGGCAGAGTGAAAAATACGATAAGCGAATTTTTAACATCTCCAAGTGCGAAATAGATAAGTACAAAAATGCTTATAATCACTATAGGAACGATAAAACCGAGTCTCTTTTTTGCAGATTCCAAATACTCGCTCTGCCCAGCAAACTCGTAGTAGTAACCTTTTGGAAGTTCTATCTTCTCAAGAAGAGCAGCCGCCTCTTTTTTATACTCATCCACGCTTACACCGCTTTTGGGCGTGATGTAGACAAAAGAGACTTTCATCCCCTTTTCGCTCTTTATAACGCTCGCCCCCTCCGTATATTTTATATCCGCAAACATACGAAGCGGCAAAAATCCTGATTTTGTTTTGACTTTTAACTCTTTGATTTTATCTATATCGTCTCTTTGGTCAGCATCCACCCTCACTGAGATTGGGTGACGCTTAAGTCCGTCTATAAAGGTGCTCACACCAAGTCCGCCTACACCAAACGAGACGGTGTCAAGTATCTCCTGTTTTGAGATGCCATATCTTGAGAGAGCATCTTGTTTTATCTCTATATCGAGATAATAGCCGCTGTTTGATTTGTCGGCAGAGACACTGAGCGTAAGAGGTGTGGTTTTTAGCCTCTGCTCTATTTTAGATGCGACATCTTCCAAAACCTTGTTGTCGTCGCCGTAAAGTTTAATCCCCAAAGGTGTGCGGATACCAGTTAAAAGCATATCTATTCTGCCTCGTATCGGATATGTCCATGAGTTTATGAGTCCTTTTATTTTAAGCGCATTTTCCATCTCTGCCATAAGTCTCTCATACGTCATGCCCTCTCTCCAAAGAGATTCATCCTTAAATGTGATGATGGTCTCTATCATGGCAAGAGGGGCGGGGTCTGTCGCCGTGTTTGCGCGTCCGGCTTTTGCAAAAACGGTATCTACTTCAGGAAAGCTTTTTATGATCTTGTTTGTCTCATGAGAGAGCTCGTATGCAAGCTCAATGCTGATTCCGTAGGGCGTAACGGGCATATACATAAAATCCTGCTCGTTAAGCTGCGGCATAAACTCCCATTTTTGGCTGTTGTAAAGGGGATAGATATACGCTATGGCAGCTATAGACAAGACAATAACAAGATATTTCAGTTTTAAAAACAGTTTCAGCACAGGAGTGTATAAAAATGCAAAAAAGCGGTTTATGGGATTGCTCTCTTCTTTTTTTATCTCTCCTTTTATAAAAAGTATCATCAAAACAGGTACCAGTGTGATAGAGAGAACAGCACCAATAAGCATTGCAAACGTTTTTGTATAAGCAAGCGGCGAAAAGAGTCTGGCTTCCTGCCCCTCTAGTGCAAAAATAGGTAAAAAAGAGACAACTATAAGCATAAGAGCAAAGAAGATAGGACGCCCCACCTGCTTTGAAGAGTCTATGATTATCTCTACTCTGCTCTTTGAACCGTCGCTTTTAGCGAGGTGTTTATGCGCGTTCTCTATCATAACGATAGAAGCGTCCACCATAGCACCTATCGCAATGGCAATGCCTCCCAAACTCATAATATTTGAGCCTATGTCAAAGAGCGTCATCAGCCAAAAACTAAGCAGCACCGTCAAAGGAAGCACTATCACGACGACAAGTGCGCTTCTAAAATGAAAAAGAAAAAGAGCCGTGATGATGATAACGATGATGGACTCTTCAATCAACGTACTTTTGAGAGTATCTATGGCTCTGTCTATGAGTTTTGTTCTGTCATACGCCGTAACTATCTCTACATCTTCGCTCTTTAGAGAGTCGATTTTGGCTTTAATCTTCTGCAATACCTCATAAGTGTTCTCTTTGTAACGCACCAAAACTATACCGCCGACAACTTCTCCCTCTCCGTTAAACTCCGCAACTCCGCGTCTTGGCGTAGGAGACAAAGAGAGAGAACCTATATCGCTGAGTTTAAGAGGAACTACTCCGTTTACCTTGATGGTTATATTTTCTATATCCTCCACACTTGTGGCATATCCGCGTGCTTGAATGATATTTTCATATCCGTTTTGCAAAAGCACACCGCCGCCTCTGTCTTGATTATTCTTTTTAAGAGCAGCTGTTATTTCGCCGATTCCGACATTGTATTTGACCATCTTATCCTGATCGATGAGGAGTTGATAGTTCTTTACAAATCCGCCCACAGCCGCTACTTCGCTCACGCCGTCAACGCCCAAAAGACCATATTTTAAGTAGTAATCCTGATAATCTCTAAGCTCCGCAAGATTGAGTTTGTCTGATTTTAAAATATATTGATACGCCCAGCCTACACCAGTTGCATCGGGTCCCATGCTCACTTTTGCATTTGAGGGCAGAGTCGGCAGGATGGAAGAGAGCTGTTCTAAAATCCTGCTTCTGGCATCATATATATCCGTATCATCTTTAAAGATTATATAAACAAGTCCGTTTTCAAAACTGCTCATGGCTCTTACGGTATTTATGCCCGGTAGTGACATCAAAGAGCTTATAAGCGGGTACGAAACCTGCTCCTCTATGATTTTTGGAGACTGCCCCGGATATGAGATTTGAAGAATCACCTGAGGCGGCGAGAGATCAGGCAGCGCGTCAAGCGAGATATTTTTAAGACTAAAAAGACTCAGAGCCGTCAAGATTACGGAGGCGATAAGAACCAAAAATATATTTTTTGCACTTAAGCTTATGATTCTCTCAATCATCTCACTACCACTCTTCGCTCATGTATGAGCCGTTTGTCACCGCATCGCTATCAAGCAAAAAGAGTGCGTTTTGTGCCACTTCGCTGCTCTCATCTATACCTGATAGTATGCGATAGTATCCGCCGATATACTCTACCTCTATCTCTTTGGGTTCATATTCGCTCTGTGAGATTTTAGTAAAGACATAGAACTTATCTCCTCTTTTTATAACCGCATCTTTTGGAAGTGTGAGTGCTGCGCTGAGATTTTTGCTAAAACTCACTTTTGCAAACATGTCGGGAAATATTTTAGAGTTTGGGTTTTTGACATCCATCCTGACATTAAAAGTCAGATCCTCTTTGTTTATTTTTGGATAGATCTTGCCCACCTTTGCGACTATCGGCTCGCTTAAGCCCTCTACGTCTATAAGCGCGTTCATGCCCTTACTTACAAACTCAATATCTTTTTGATACACTTTAGCGATTACCCACATAGAGGAGTCGTCGACTATCTTTAAAAGCACTCCACCCGCTTTGGCATAAGAGCCTTCATAAATATTTTTTTGGATGATTTTACCGCTGTATTTGCTGAAGTGGGGAACTGCCGCAGCTTTAGAGTCGATCGCTCTTTTGTCCAGTTCATAGAGACTCAGCTTCTCTAAAATAGTTTCGTTTAATATTTGAAGATTTTTTGTAGACTCAAGCTCTTTTTTGAGAGTATATATCTCTTTGGAGTAGATGTCAAAAAGCCTCTCTCCTTTTTTAACACTCTTATAAAGCTCGTTTGCTTCCAAGTTTTCAATATTTCCATCAAAGCGCAATACAATCTCATATATCTTTTTTTCATCATAGGAGGTTATCGCATAGTAGCTTTTGGTGATTTTTTTCATCTGCATCTTTGGTTTTATAGTTTGGATATTAAAGGCTTGTTCAAACGTTTTTGCTTCAACAAAAGCAAAACTCAAAAGAACTAAAAGTAGCGTTTTCATTATATACTCTCTTTCGTGATATAAAAAAGCTCCAGCTTGGCGGCTTTTATCTCTAGTTTGTATTTTAATCTCTCTATCTCCAGATCAAAAAGCAGATTCTCATCCTCTATGCTTCTCTCAAGCGTGACACTGTTTCTTATGTTGGACTTCTCATAACTACTGAGCGCTCTGTATTTCTCTAAAATCACATCAAGATTTTCAACCCTTTTACTGAAATAGTCTGCTTTTTTATGGTTATTTTGAAAAATCATTGTTGCATTTTGCAGATAGTTCTGCGCGTTTTGTATGCTCTCTTGTTTTAAGTAGCGTGTTTTTTTTGCTTTTGCATCTTCGCTGCCGTAAATCGGGAGAGCGAAGGATGTTGCTACAGATAGATAATCATCAAAATTTTGACGGTGATTGTAGCTTAGAGAGAGGTTTATGTTTGAGTATTTTTTTCTCTCTTCAAGCTTTGCGGCAATCTCCAACTGTCTGCTGCGCAACTCAAAAATTTTATATTTCGGTGCTTTTTTTATCTCTTCTTCTATAAACTCTTCGCCGATTTGTGCTCTTTGCATCGGGATAAACTCTTGATTTGTAAGGTATTTAAACTCATTTTTGGCTCTTTGAACACTCTCTTGAAGCTCTAAGATTTTGTCCTCAATAGCAAATATCTTTTTTTGAAGTTCGACGCTTTTTCTAAAACCGCTCTCAACGCTTATGCTCTTTTCATAGTAATCTGTCAATATCTCCAAGTTTACTTTTTTTCTCTCTAAAAGCTCCAAAAGATTTGAAAATGTAGTTATCTTCTCAACAATGAGTGCAGTTTTTTTGTACAAATCAAGCTTCAAATCTTCCAGTTCATACTCTAAAACAAGGGTACCCGTTCGAAGTATTGCCTCTTTGAGATCAAGTTTGCCGAATGTTTCAAACTCTTGGGTTATTCCTATAAAGTTCGTCTGCATAGGCTCGATATCTCTTTTTAAAAAGTTCTCATTTAAAAGCAGATCATTCGCACCTATGGAGATGACCGGGTTTTTATATACCGCTTCGCCTTTTATAGCCTCATGTGAAGCTAAAATCTTTTCATGTTTTGCACGCAAAAGAGGCGAACTTAGAGCCGCTTTTTCAAAAACCTCTCTAAACTCCGCACTAAAACATACAAAAGGAATCATAAAAAGAGTCAGCATCTTCATGACAAACTCCTAGTGACGATGCGCTGAAGAAGCTTGACCCAGATTGACACTCCCTTTGTGTTTATAATCCTTGCCCTGCTCATCTTTTACAAAGAGCTGATACTGCCATGTTCCGCCCATAGGGAAATTGACGTTACACTCAAAAAAGTTCTCTATTTTTTTACAGATATCTTTTGACTCCATATAAGGCATTCCGGGCATCTGAGGCATAAAAAACTTAACTCTTACATCCTTTGCATCGACAACTTTACCGCCGTGACCGCCTCTGTTTAGTTCTATCTTGATTCTGTTCTGCCCCTCGCTTAGGACTCGCTCACTTGAGAGCATTACATGCAGATCACCGCTCATGCCCATATCCATAAACCCGCCCGCAAAAGAGAGGGTCGCTAAAACTGCTATTGATGAAAAAATCTTTTTCATTTTAATACTCCTATATTTTATTTTAGAGTATATAGTTTTTAACGTGTAGTGATCGTGTAAGAATTGTAATATTTTGTGAAATTCTTTTACTTTTTATTTACAATATTTATGTTACAATTCTACTCATGGGGCTGACCTGGTTTCGACGGGATCAAGTAGCTTCTAATTGCATGTCGGACTGAGCATTTCCGTTACGCGGCTCAACTTGCTTAAACGCAAACAATACAAATTACCGCCCAGCTTACGCAGTAGCATAAGTTTTACCCCCTCGCAAGAGGACGGGCTGCTTCACCTGTTGACTCTAGATAGGCAGGATTCGAAGTATAACCCTTATGTAGATATATTTTATGTACGCCTCGAACATAAAATGAACCCTAGAGGCTCGTCTTGCGTAGCTTTGCAAGTTGTGTGAAGCAAGATTAAACCTAAACGACTTTACTAAACATGTAGACGTTAGGAGTAGCGTGGTTTCGGACTGGAGTTCGATCCTCCACAGCTCCACCAACACATAAAAAATTAAATCCTATAAATTCTTACATTAAACCCAATAATCAAGAGCTTTATTGATATTTTTGATAAAGCGAGGCCGAGCTTTTATAGAATATATTCAAAATCTAATATGCTATAATTACTTTATTAACAAACTAAAAAAGGTTTCTTTGTGACAAAGTCTAATATTATTGACTATCTTAAACAACACTACAATGAATTTCATTCAAAATATAATGTCGAAAAAATTGGTCTATTTGGAAGTTATGCCAGAGATGAAGCAACAGAGGATAGCGATATAGACATTGCAGTATCTATGAGTCCTAAGCTTTTTGATATGATGTCTATTAAAGAGCAAATTGAGAATGATCTCCATAAAAAAGTTGACATAGTTAGATTAAGACCAAAAATGAATACATACCTAAAAGAGCGCATATTAAAGGACGGTTTGTTTGTTTGATAAAACCTTAGTATTGGACATACTAAATCAGATCATAAGCGCTATAGAAACAATTGAAGAAAGATGTGCTTTTGCTAAAACGCAAGATGATTTTTGTGATACAAAAGAAGGACAAGAAAAATTAGATGGCATCTGCATGAAGCTTATAGCAGTAGGTGAGAGTTTAAAAAATATAGACAAAATCAGTGATAAAAAACTACTAGAACAATATCCTTCTATAGAATGGAAAAAAATTAAAGGTATTAGGGATTTTATATCTCATCACTATTTTGATTTGGACTCAGAAGTTATATTTGATATTTGTCAAAATGAAATATCAAAGTTACTCTCGGTACTAAAACAGATAAAAAAAGACTTGTCTAAATAATTTTATTTGTACAACTTTGAGTACAACTTAGATATATTTTAAAAATAAAGGGGGTGTTAGAAATCTTCTCTAAATCACCCTTTTCCAATGTTAAATATCTCTTTGATAAAGTAGTACAAAAGAAATAAAAAAGCTAACGGCAGAAGCATTGTCTGAAATATAAATACGGTTATAAGATCGACCACATACTCACTGGAATTGTCGGCTGCATTTTTATACTCCTCTATTTTTTTATTGTAGTAATTTGAGTCAAACTTCTCAACCACTTTATCAAAAAAAGAGCTCTCTTCCTTTTGCGCAATAGTCTCATTTGTCACTCTGCTTATCTCATCTTTTGTCTTGATTATATGTTGATTTAGTCTCTCTATATTATATTGGGGCTTTACAAAGTTATCATACGCCAGCTCGTTTACAAATCCCATAAGCGGTATTGCAAATCTCAGAAATATCAAAACTATCGTTATCTTGAAGAAGAGAGATCTTGCTCTCTCATCCTTTTTAAATCTAAAAAAAAGCCAGATATTTAAAACGACAAGAGAGATGGCCAAGATTATATTGTAAAGTTTGCTTATCACCACTCCCATCAATATTTTTTGAATACCCAAAGATGTCATACTTGCAAGCATAACAAGGGAGAACTGCTCGACAAGATCGTTGATGGGGTCTAATATCTCACCGATTGCTACCGTCAAAAAAGGGAGGTTTACCTCTGTTCCCTGAGCAAGTGATATGACTGCATTTAGGGCTTTCGCGCTCCCAAATACAATGATCGCCTGAGCCAGAGACTCATCTATAAGCTCTTTTGCTTTTATATCTACGGCAAAAGTAAAGGCCAGAATGATGATTACAGCGGAAAATGCAACGATAACGATCTTATTCCAATCTTTGCTAAATGAAATCATACTCTCACTTTAAAATTATATTTATCTTTATTGTACCACAGAAAAAATGATTGTCTCTCCTCCGAGAGTGGAGGAGAATAGAAGGAGGAAGAAGTAGTTGTTGCTTTGTATATGATGAATTACATCATACCTGGCATACCACCCATGCCGCTCATATCAGGCATTTCAGGTTTTTCTTCAGGCAGTTCATATATTGCCGCTTCCGTAGTTAAAAGAAGGCTTGAGATAGAAGTAGCATTTGTGAGAGCTACACGTCCGACTTTAAAAGGGTCAATGATTCCTGCTTCAAACATGTCTACATATTCGCCTGTTGCAGCGTTAAAACCGATGTTTTCATTTGTCGCACTCTCAACAGCATTTACTACTACACCTGCGTCATAACCTGCGTTTGTAGCAATCTGCTTTAGTGGAGCTTTGATTGCGCGAAGGATTATTTCACAACCAATCTTTTGATCACCCGTTAGGTCTAGTTTTACTTTTGCGCCTGCACGAACGAGAGCAGCTCCGCCGCCGATTACTATTCCCTCTTCAACTGCCGCTTTAGTAGCTGAGAGTGCATCATCAACACGGTCTTTTTTCTCTTTCATCTCAGTCTCGCTTGCCGCACCGACCTTAATGACTGCAACACCGCCGCTAAGTTTCGCCAAACGCTCTTGAAGTTTCTCTTTATCATATTCGCTAGAAGTCGCATCTATCTGAACTTTGATCTCAGCGATTCTTTTTTGTACGTTCTCAGCTTTTCCGGCACCGTTTACTATAACAGTGTTGTCTTTGTCTATCACGACGCGAGAAGCTTGCCCTAGGTGCTCTAAAGTAGCCCCGCTAAGAGTGTGACCCGTCTCTTCAGAGATAACTGTTCCTGCAGTAAGTACCGCTATATCTTGAAGCATCGCTTTTCTTCTGTCGCCAAAGCCCGGAGCTTTAACGGCAGAGATATTTAAAACACCGCGAAGTTTATTTACAACCAGTGTTGAGAGTGCTTCACCCTCTACATCTTCTGCAATTATAAGAAGCGGGCGTGAAGTCTTTTGAACCTGCTCTAAAACAGGCAGAAGATCTTTTAATGAAGTGATTTTGCTATCAGCCAGTAAAATCCAAGGATTTTCGATCTCAGCCGTCATCTTCTCAGTATTTGTGATGAAGTACGGGCTCAAAAATCCGCGGTCAAACTGCATACCCTCGACAACATCAAGCTCATCAACGATACCTTTAGCTTCTTCAACTGTAATAACGCCGTCTTGACCTACCTTTTCCATAGCTTCAGCGATCATATTTCCGATCTGCTCATCAGAGTTTGCAGAGATGGTAGCAACCTGAGCAATATCTTTTTTACCGTTTACAACTTTGCTAGATGCTTTTAGGTTTGCCAAAATAGCTTCGCAAGCCTTGTCCATACCGCGTTTTACTTCGATAGGATTCGCACCCGCCGTGATGTTTCTAAGACCCTCAGAGAAGATAGCATTTGCCAAAACGGTCGCAGTCGTTGTTCCGTCTCCCGCCTCATCGGCAGTTTTTGAAGCAACATCTTTTACAAGCGTAGCACCCATATTTTCTAGTTTATCTTTTAGCTCTATCTCTCTTGCAACGGAAACACCGTCTTTCGTTATAACAGGGTTACCGTAACTCTTTTGAATAAGTACGTTACGTCCGCGAGGACCCATTGTAACCTTTACTGCATCTGTTAGTTTCGCAACACCGCGAGCTAACGCATTTCTTGCATTGTCTGAAAAAATTATCTCTTTTGCCATTTTGTATTCCTTATCTTAGTTTATTTTTTTATGATTCCAAAAATATCTTCAGTCTCTATTACTAGAAACTTCTCGCCATCAAGCGAAATCTCACTACCGGAAAACTTTCCAAAAACGACCAAGTCCCCACACTTAACTTCGCTCACTTCGGAGCTAACAGCGACTACTTCACCACGTGAGGGCTTCTCTTGTGCATTATCAGGAATAATGATACCACTGCTAGTAGTATTTGCCTCTTCTACTCTTTTTACTAGGACTCTTTTGCCTAATGGTTGAAAATTCATTTAAACTCCTTAAATAATATGATTTACGAGCGAAATAGTACCCCAAAATGGTAACAAAGTCAATACTCTTAGTCTACAAGACTAAACTATCTTTATACCTAGTGGGCAGATATCTTGATACAAACTATTAGTTTTATATTTAATTATATAAATTATTAATATTCTTGAATTTTTCTCTTCTTAGCTTATTTAAAGTTTTAAAGAAGTATAATTCTGCCTCTTAAAAGATGTCAGGGTAGCTCAGCTGGTTAGAGCACTGGTCTCATAAGCCGGGGGTCGCGAGTTCAAGTCTCGCCTTTGACACCATTTTTAAGATTCCGGATTAGCTCAGCGGTAGAGTAGGTGACTGTTAATCACTTGGCCACTGGTTCGAATCCAGTATCCGGAGCCACTACATTTAAAACCCCAAAAATACTAACTTTTAAGAACCTGTAATCTTCAAATTTAAATATACTTAGTTGATGACTTTCAAATGCTTCACAACTGCATCAACAATGATCTCATACCCTTTTTCATTAGGATGAATATAGTCGATCTTCAGCTCGTTTTTTGACAGCACTTTTGAGAGGACATCCTCTTCAAAAAAGACCTCTGTCTCTTTAGCGACCTCAGCATATATGGAGTGTGTATTAAATCCCAAAATACCGAAGTTTGGAACTCCGACAAGCAGAACCTTTGCTCCGCTTGCCTTTATGGTCTCTATCATCTGGGTGAGGTTGGCTTTTAACTTCTCATCTGAACGCTTGCGGATAATATCATTTCCGCCGTGGCATAGTATTACCAAGTCCGGTTTTTGTTCTAAAAGTTTGGGAAGGCGCTCTAAAGCCTCAGATGACTCTTCACCTGAAACGCCGCCGTTTATGACACGAACGCCTACTCTTTTTTGAAGCTGTGCGGGGTAACTCTCTTCCTCTGCAACGCCGAAGCCGTAAGTGATACTGTCACCAAAGGCAAGTATCGTCGCATCACTCTGTAGCTCGATTTGTGAGGAGCCTGAGTCTCTCTCTTTTGTAATTATTGTAAATAGCATAATTGCGCCAAGCAGAACAGTTATGACTTTTATCTTATTCATTTAACTGTCCGTAAAATAGTTACGCGCTAAACATCATCTTTGCCAAAACTACTATGAAAAATCCCAAGACAAGAACGACTTTGTGAAAATGCTCTTGCATAAAGTGAGGTTTTTTACGACCGGTAAATTTTGTAAAAAGATTAAACAGAACTCCAAGCGCGATGATAAGTGCGAGAACGATTTTAATAACTAGCAATTTTTGCAGATCCGTCTCAAAAAAGCCTGCATTTGAGTTGATGTATCTTGACATCATCATGCCGCCCGTTAAAACTATAATAAGCAGTGAAATAGGGAAGATCTTAAAGCTTTTAGAGCCTAAAGTCTGGTTGATCTTCTCATCCGTCTCTTTGCCGAACTTGTTTTTGAGTGCAGAGATCATAAATACGTCGGTAAAGACATAACCTAAAAATATGATAGCTAAAACTAAGTGGATTATATGTGCATATGGATAGACTGCTTCCATTGTTGCTCCTGTGTGAAATTAGCGTAATTATATCAAAGATGCCAGTTGAAAAACTTGCATATTGAGTTAAAGCTCTCATCTAAAGGCGCTTTAATAATAAGCATCTCATCGGTGTGTGGATGTTTTATTTGTAGTGTGATTGCGTGCAGAAGCATTCTGTGGCAGTTAAACTCACTGCGTATCAACTTGTTATGCTCCCCTCTTCCATACTTTGTATCGCCCAAGATATGGTGAGAGATATGTTTCATATGGCGGCGGAGCTGATGTTTTCGCCCTGTTTGCGGCTCTAGCTGTACAAGAGAGTATCTGCTCTTGTCATATTTTCCCACACTGTAAGGAACCTCAACCGTTGCAAGCCTCTTATAGTAGGTTGTCGCATCTTGAGCCTCTTTATCCTCAGAGCTGTCCTTATCTGCGATCTTATCAAGCTTTACGCTAAGAGCGTGCTCGATCACTCCGCTCTCATCTACATAACCGCGAACAACCGCAATATAGCTCTTTTTTGTCTCTCTTGACATAAACTGCTTGCCCATTAGCTTTGCGCTCTCTTTATCAAGCGCAAAAAGCAAAACTCCGGATGTCGGCTTATCTAATCGGTGAACGGGGTAGACGAACTGCCCTATCTGATCTCGAAGTATCTGCACGGCAAACTCTGTCTCATGTCTGTCAATTGGGGAGCGATGAACCAAAAGACCTGATGGCTTGTTTATTGCCACCAGATACTCATCTCTGTATAAGATCTCAAGCAATATGGATTAACCGCGCTTTGTCGTTTTTCTTTTTTTTGTAGTTACGGGCTTTTTATAGCTCTCGCCTTTTTCGCTCTTTTGGACTTTTTGAGGTTTTTTGTAAGGTTTTTTAGCTCTTTTAGTCTCTGCTTTTTTATGCTCGCTCTTTAGATTTAGCTCATCCTGGTCTTTTCTTCTAATGGTCGGATCAGGCTCAAAACCCTCCACCGTCTCTTGCGGTATCTTCATCCCGATCAGCTTCTCTATGGCTTTAATATCATACTTCTCATAGATGTCGATTAAACTTATCGCCATCCCCTCACGTCCTGCACGACCTGTTCGCCCTACTCTGTGGACATAGTCTTCTGGGATTGACGGGAGTTCATAGTTTATAACAAAAGGGAGCTCCTCTATGTCAAGTCCTCTTGAAGCGATGTCGGTCGCGACCAGAACTTTGGTTTTTCCCTCTTTAAAGTCATTTAAAGTCTTTAATCGGTTTGCCTGAGTTTTATCTCCGTGAATTATTCCACACTTAAGACCATCTTTTTTAAGCTCTATTACAAGCTCATCGGCACTCGCTTTTGTTCTTGTAAAGACAAGTACCTGTCTAAAGTTTCTAGAGCCGATCACATAAGCCAAAAGTTGGGCTTTTTTGTCGGTGTCTACCAGATAAGCTACCTGATTTATGGTATCGACGGTTGAGTTCTTCTTTGAAGCCTCTATAAATGCAGGCTTTGTAAGAATAAGTTTTGAGAGTTTTCTAACCTTCTCGCTGTAAGTAGCAGAGAAAAGAAGAGTCTGATGTCTCTTTGGCAAAAGAGGATGGATCCTTTTTATCTCTTTTACAAATCCCATATCCAGCATTCTGTCCGCTTCATCAAGCACAAATATCTCTACATTTGAGACATCCAGACCCTTATCGATATGCTCCAGCACTCTTCCCGGTGTTGCAATAATTATATCGACACCCTCTTTTAGAACTCTCTTTTGATAATCCAGATCTTTTCCGCCCACCAAAACGGCAATATTGAGAGGCATCTTTTTCGCAAAGCCCTGCATGTCATCGTAAATCTGCAAAGAGAGCTCTCTTGTGGGAGAGAGGATAATTCCTCTGAGCACTCTGTTCTCGTCAGCCGATGTTTTTCTTAGTCTTTGGATCATAGGAAGTCCAAAAGCTGCGGTCTTGCCCGTTCCTGTCTGAGCGGTTGCAAAAACATCGCTTTTTGCCAAAACCAGAGGAATCGCTCTTGTTTGGATACTTGTAGGTTGTTTGTAGCCCAGATCTTCTATGGCGCTAAGAAGTTGCTTTATAACTCCCAGTTTTTCGAATGACATCGCTTACCTACTTTCATATTAATAGTGCAATTTTAGCACATTATTAAAAAAATAAGTTTTTTATGGCTATAATCACCACAGATTTCAAAACGGCATAACAAAATGATTAGAAAAACATTTAAAAATTTAAGCGCAAGTGAAAAATTCAAAACTTTTATTCATAAATATAAAGTGCCTACCGAATATTTATCCGCTAATAGAAAGATGGTCTCAAAGGCAATTTTTATAGGGCTTTTTATTGCCTTTATCCCTATGCCTATGCAGATGCTCGCAGTTCTTGCTTTTATACCTTTTACAAGGTTTAACGTCCCCATCGCTCTGGCAATGTGCTGGCTAAGCAACCCTTTTACGATGCCTTTTATGTACTATTTGGAGTATCAAACCGGAAGTTTTCTGCTTGGGATGGAGACTACGCCTGCCCAGATGACCTTAGAGTGGTTTAGCGACAATATAGGAAATATTTTTATTCCGCTTTATGTAGGGACTGCTTTTTACTCGATCTCGGTCTCATCTATTGCCTATTATCTTATTAACCATCTCTGGAGAAGCTCGGTTAAAAAAGACCAAGATTCACGCAAAAACGGCACTTACAAAAGATGGACAACCAAAGAAGATAAAGCTTCTGAGCAAGAAGAGCCTAAAGCTTAACGCTTCTTTTTTTAAAATATACCCACGCAATAACACCCAGCAGACTCATAGCCAGGCTCATAACCTGCCCTTGTGTTATGAAGTTGCAGCAGACGTAACCTATCTGAACATCTGGTGCGCGCCAGATCTCTGCTATCGCTCTGAATGCCCCGTAGCTTATACCGTAGATCAAGATAAGCTCTCCGCTATAGCTCTGGAGCCTTCTAAAGAGATAGACCACTATAAAAACACCAAACCCCTCTAATATCGCCTCATAGAGCTGTGAGGGATGGCGAAGGAGACCATCTACCAATATCCCCCAAGGCACATCCGTCTCACGACCAATAAGCTCTTTGTTTAAAAAGTTTCCTATACGTCCGAAGACAAATGCAAGAGGTACGCTTATAGCCACCAAGTCCATTATCTTGCCGATCTTTATTTTATGCTTTTTGGAGTAGAGATATGTCGCAATTAAAAAGCCGAGCACGGCTCCGTGATAGCTCATACCTCTTATGCCTACAAATTCATCCCCGACAAACGGGTTGAATATCTGCCAGGGATGAGATAGATAATAGAGCGTTTGAGGATCGTAAAACAGTATATAACCGAGTCTGGCTCCTAAAATAACACCTATCTCTACATAGATAAAATAGATATCTATGCCTTGTTTGCCAAAATCAAGGCCATCTTTTTTTATAAAATATTTACCGATATAAAGAGCACTTAAAAGTGCCAAAACATACATAATTCCATACCAATGTACGGGAATTGAAAATATATGAAACGCTACGGGATCAAACGTCTCGTATATGTTATTCCATGCCGACATTACTCTTTTAATGCCTCTGCAATTAGCTCTATAGGGTTTTTAAAGACCGTTTTAGTATCGGTATAGCCGAGTGAAGCGTTTATCTGCATTCTGCACGCGCTGCACTCTGAACTTACCACATCCGCTTTTGTCTCATTTATCATGGCAGCTTTAGGCGCTCCGGCAGCTTTTGCAAAGTGGTACTTCTCGCTCTGCATCGTTACACCGCCAAAACCGCAGCAGCTGTTAGGGTCGCTCATCTCAACTATGTCGTAGTTCTTACCTATGAGCTTTCTAGGCTCTTCATAAATACCCTGCATCTTTCTTGCGTGGCAAGGGTCATGGTAGGTCACTATTTTTGGATCTTTTTTCTTGGATGCTAGTATCTTGCTAAGCTCGGTATGCTGTTCAAGCCACTCCGTAGCCATAAATATCTTCTCTCTAAGCGCAACAGCTCTTGCCTTCCACTCAGGCTGGTCATGGAAGAAGTGCTCATAGTCGATCTTTATCATCGCCGAACATGTTGCCTCTGGAATAATTATAGCCTCGACATCTTTGCTAAAACTCTCAAAGTACTCTATGTTGAATTTTGCATTGTGATCGACCGTATAAAAATCGCCCGTAAAATAAGCGGGTGCTCCGCAGCACTTCTGATCTTTTGCCAAAAATGCGTCAATCTCCAAATACTCCAAAATCTCCAAAAGCGAGTTTCCGACATTTACATAGTTGTAGTTGCCCAGACACCCTATAAAAACAGCAACTTTTCTTTTGCCACCGTTGTCTATGTTCTCTTTATGGGAGTTTAAAAACGACACTTTTTTAAGGCTCGGAAGAATCCTGTCAGCCTTTAACATAGGCAGATTGAAACGCGAGGTCATAGAGTCCTTGTTTGCCTGGATCTTGAACGAACATGTCTGAAATACCCAGCCGAGCTTAAAAGCCAAGTCGTTAAGCCAGCGATGGCGAAGAAGCAAAAAGAAAGCTCTCTTATACCATGCAATACCGAACTTCTCGCCTATGTCTGCGCGCACCTGCTCTATGACCATATCTGTAGGAAGCGACTTTGGACACACCTCAACACAAGCCGTACATAAAAAACAGCTCTCAAAAATATCTTTTGCATTTTTATCCAGCTCTAAATTGCCGCGCTGATAAGCACCCAAAAGGTCCAAAAATCCTCTTGGAGAGGTGACTTCATCTGCATTTACGTTATGAATTGTACAGACCGGAATACATTTTCCACACTTTATACACTCATCGGTCGTAGCGCCAAAGTTAAAGATTTCTTGCGCAGTTTTGCTCATTGCTAAACCGTTTTAGAGAATGTTTTAGAGCTTGCCGCATGTTTTTTCATATAAGCGTCAAACGGCATTGCAATATTTCTAATAAGAAGAGTTCCCGTCTCGGAGCACTCTATAAAATCATCATTTATCGTTAATAGACCATCTTCTTCAAAAGGTTTAAGTGCTTCAATTGCGTCTGCAAAATACTCTTTAAAGCTAGTGTTAAAGAGCTTCTCAAATCTCTTGATATCAAGTTTAAAGTTGCTCATAAGCTCCATGATCACATACTGTCTGATCTGGTCATCATCGTTTAGGACAATACCTCTCTCAAACGGCAATTTTCCGGCATCTATAGCCTCTTCATAATCTCTCATCTCTTTGAAATTTTGAGCATAGTGTGCAACTCCTTCACCGATAGAGGTAAGGCCTACTCCTATAAGATCAGCGCCGCCTTTTGTAGTGTAACCCTGGAAGTTTCTATGTAACTCACCTTTTTTTATAGCTTTGAAAAGCTCATCTTCAGGCTTGGCAAAGTGGTCCATTCCTATCATCTTGTAACCATTCGAGGTAAGAAAATTGATGGTCTCTTGCATAATGCGCAGTTTCTCATCAGGAAGAGGAAGCGTTGTCTCATCGATCTTACGCATTGTTTTTTTCATCCAAGGCACGTGGGCATAATTAAAGACCGCAAATCTATCCGGGTCCAGTGTGATGGCAAGGGCGAGCGTCTCTTTAAAAGTCTCAAGAGATTGATACGGAAGCCCATAGATTAGGTCAACGTTTACCGAGACCATATTGTATTTTCTAGCCAAATCCATGGCATTTTTTGTGATCTCGTAAGGCTGTATCCTGTGGATGGCGTGTTGAACTTTTTCATTGAAGTCCTGAATACCGAAACTTACACGGTTAAATCCGTTCTCAGCCAGAACTCTCATCTGATCTTCGTCAATATGGCGCGGATCTATCTCACAGCTGACCTCTGCATCTTTTACAAAGTTAGGAAAAAAAGATTTTATCTCTTTGATGACCTCTTCAAGCTGCGCTGCGCTGAAAAATGTCGGAGTCCCGCCGCCAAAGTGCATCTGGATCACTTCTCTATTGCAGTTTACATGTGAAGAGAGAATTTTAAGCTCTCTTTTGAGATAGTCGATGTAGCGAAGCATCTTGTCCTCTTTGGAAGTAAAGACAACGTTACATCCGCAAAAATAGCAAGCATTCTTGCAAAAAGGAAGGTGAAAATATAAACTCAAAGGACGAGAAGAATCTTGCTGTTCAAGCTTTTGTATATACTCATCATAACCAAAAGAGTCGCTAAACTCCAATGCCGTCGGATAGCTCGTATAGCGAGGTCCCGGTTTTGAGTACTTTGTGAATTTTGCAAAATCTAGCATATGCGTCCTTATTACTATTGTTTATATTTAAAAATAGAGCGATTATCTCTAAAAAGTGTTGAAATTCTCATTAATTTAACTCTCAAAGCGCCCTGCCAACTTCTGGTAGACATCGCTGCTCTCTAAAAGTTCAGCGTGGTTTCCGCTTGCGATTATCTTGCCTTTTTGCATTACCAAGATCTTATCTGCGCTCTCAATTGTGCTGAGTCTGTGAGCGATCGTTATAGTGATCTTATCTTTTGTATACTCGTGCAGAGCGTTTTGGATCCTCTTTTCGCTCTCATTGTCCAAAGCAGAAGTCGCCTCGTCAAAAAGCAGAAGCGAGGCATGTTTGTAGATGGCTCTTGCAATCGCTATACGCTGTCTTTGACCGCCTGAAAGATTTGAGCCGTACTCCTCCATTTTTGTATATATTCCATTCTCCAAAGAAGCTGCAAACTCATATGCATCCGCAAGTTTTAAGGCTTCTATGACTTTTGCTTCGTCAATCTCTTCCTGTCCGTAAGCCACATTTGCCGCAAGAGTGTCTTGAAAAATATAGATTCTCTGTGTTACAAGCGAGATGTGATGCTTAAGAGAATCCTGCGAAAACTCTTTTATATTAGTTCCGTTTACCAAAACTTCGCCGCTATCAGGGTCATAAAAACGCAAAAGCATATTTATAAATGTACTCTTTCCGCCTCCGCTGTCTCCGACAAGCGCTATATTTTCGCCCTGTTTTATATCTATGCTAACATCGTCAAGCGCATAAGAGTCGTCATACTTCAGCTTTACATGCTTGAACTCTATGTGTGTGATGTCCTCTTCTAAAACTTTTATTCCGTCAATAATCCTGTTTTCTCTATCAAGAAGCTCAAAAACTCTCTCACTTGCGGCCACTGCATCCTGAATTTTTGAGTATATAGAACTAATGCGGCGAATCGGCTGAAAGACAAGTCCCACGGCGGTAATAAATGCCGTAAACTCACCCACACTCATTCTGCCATCATAGACCTCTTTTCCCCCTACAAAAATAACCGCTGCCAGTCCCAGCGCTCCGACGATCTCCATCATCGGTGAGACTATGTCTCCGACATAAACCGACTTCATATTTATTTTAAAAAACTGCCAGTTCTGAACACTGAATCTACCCAGTTCAAACCTTTGTGTAGCGTTTGCTTTTATGATCTCGCTGTTGTTAAAAACTTCGGTAAGACGGCTTACGACATCGGCATTTTTCTCCTGAGAGCGCAGAGAGTACTTTTTAAGTTTTTTTCCTATTAAAATAATCGGATAAACCACGACAGGGAGCACGACTAGAGAGTAGAAAGCTAAAAGCGGATTCAAGTATATAACGTAGCCTATAAGAGCTATAACTGTCAGAGACTCCCTGAAAAGCTCAGGAAGCATATTTGATACGAAATACCTTATGCGCTCTATATCGTTCGTGACCCTTGAGATGAGCTCGCCGCTTCGGTTAATATACAAAAACGTCATGTCAAGATTGATAATTTTTTCTAAAAGTATCTCTCTAAATCTGGTAATAATATGCTGTCCGATGTAGTTCATAAAGACCGACTGTATGTATCTTCCGGCTGATTTGAAAAAGTATATGACCACAAGCCCCAGAGGGATGTAGTAGAGCATCTCCTCTTTCTTCTCTATGAACATCTCATCCATCAAAGGCTTCATTATATGCGCTGTTGCGGTTGTTGCACTGACTGTAAAAATTATACCTACGAGTACCAGAAAATACTCAAATTTGTACTCTTTTATATAGGGCCAATAACGTTTTAAAATTTTTTTCAATAACTCTTCTTTAAACTCTAAACTACTATTTTTCGGAGAAATTTTATCCAAAAAACAAAAACAAGCACTGAATAATCTAAATTTCATTATACTTTATGTAAAATCCAACATTACAATTAATTAACGGGTTTTAATGAAAAACAAAGATATGACTATTGCTGAAATTTGCTTAAATGATGCGTTGGGAGGGCTAGAACTCACTGCCGCAAACTGTTTTGAGTATTTTAAAAATAAAACAAACTGCTATGCCATAGTAGCTCCTGATACGAAATTAGACAAACTTATAGATAATAAAAATAAATTTACTGTTAAACGAAATAAAATACTCCCGTTAATACCGGCTTTCAAGTTGGCAAAACTCATAGACAACAATAATATTGATATTTTACATTTTCACTTAGGAAAGGACATAATACCAATAGTTTTAGCAAAAATTATAAGTAAAAAAAAGCCAATAATAATCTACTCTAGACACATGAATATGACAAGATTTAAAAATGACATATATCACAGATGGCTCTATAAAAATATAAACATGCTCCATGCAGTCTCAAGACAGGTAAAAGAGCAGCTTGAAAAATATATTCCAAGCAGTGCAAGGCCACCGATCGAACTTGTTTATCTTGGTACAAAAGAGAGCAGTATCGATGAGAACAAAATTGAAACTCTAAAATCAAAATACAATCTTGAGAACACATTTGTTGTCGGCATGATTGGAAGAATTGAAGATGAAAAGGGACAGCACATCCTCATAGAAGCCATCTCGAAGTTAAACAATCCAAATGTTAAAGCTCTAATCATAGGGAGTGCTCCTCGTGAGGAGTATATGAAAAAACTCAAAGAGATGGTTAAATCTTTAAATATTGAAGACAAGGTAATATTTACTGGATTTACAAAAGAGGTAAATGAGCATATGAAACTTTGTGATGCGTCTGTTTTAGCTACAAAGAAAGAGACATTCGGTCTTGTTGTAATAGAGTCTATGAGAAACAAAGTCTGTACTATTGCTACAAATAACGGTGGTCCATTAGAGATAATAGATGACAATATAAACGGGCTCCTATTTGATAGAACTCCACAAGATTTGGCTTCTAAAATAGAGTATCTTTACAACAATCCTGATATAAAAAATTCTCTTGCCAGTTCTGGGTATGAAAAAGCAAAAAGAGAGTTTGACTATGAAACTCAAATGCAAAAACTTTACAATGCCATACAAAGCGTATAGATGAAAATATGCATAGTAAAACTCTCGGCAATGGGTGATATCATACACGCAATGGTGGCACTCCAGTTTATAAAAGAAGAGCTTCCCTCTTCTCAGGTGGACTGGGTAGTCGAGAGTGCCTTTAAAGGTGTACTAGAAAATAATCCGCATATAGACAATATTTTAGAGGTAGATCTAAAATCCGTCAAAAAGAAAAAAAGCGAAATTTTCACTCAGTATAAAATTTTAAGAGAGTACTCAAAAAACAACTATGACATCGTTATAGATGCACAAGGGCTTCTGAAGTCTGCGATAGTATCCAGAATCATAGGGGCAAAGGTCATAGCAGGTTTTGACAAAACCTCGATCCGAGAGGGCATCGCATCTTTTTTTTACAACAAAAAAGTAAGTATTGCTTATGATGCAAACACAATAGACAGAAATGCGACCGTTATCTGTGAACCGCTCGGTATTAAAGTTACAAGTGAAAAGATCATAAATAAAGAGAAGTTTCTGTTCTGCGCCTCGTATGAAGAAAATCTGCCTGAGATTTTTAACATTTTTGTTATCGGCTCAACATGGGAGAGCAGGAACTATCCAAAAGAGAAGTTCGTAGAGATAGCGAAGGCTTTAAAAACTCCAACCTATATAGTCTGGGGAAGCGAAGATGAGCACCAAAAGGCACTCTGGATGCAGGAACAGTCAGAGTTTTTACATATACTGCCTCGCGGCTCTTTGGATGAATTAAAGTATGTCATCTCCAAATGCTCTCTTCTTATAGGAAACGATACGGGACCTACTCATATGGCTTGGGGACTAAACGTGCCATCCATTACCATTTTCGGACCTACTCCTACAAATCGTGTCTATGTCACGCCGATAAACAAGGTAGTAAAATCAAAAAGTGAAGTTAACCACTATAAGCTTGATAAAAACGATTTCTCTATACGAGAGATTAATGCGGAAGAAATTATACAAATATCAAAGGAACTTTAAATTGAACTTACTTATACTTGCTTCAACAGATACAACCTACAACAGTGTAAGACCTGAGGCTGAAATATATATTTCTCTTGCAAAATTGGGATATAACTTGACAGTCATGACCGCAAAAAATAGTGTGTATTCGAATATATTTATGCAGCAAGGCATCAATATCATAGATGCCAAATTTAATAAAAAAATAAATATTAAACTCATATCTTTAATAAGAAAGACTATAAAAGAAAAGAAGATAGATTTCATATATGGAACAAATTCTAGGGCTATATCAAATGCCATCATAGCTTCTTTTGGTTTACCTTCAAAGTTAATAATATATCGAGGAACAACGGGCGGGCTATACAGACATGACCCAAGTTCATATTTAAATGCTCTTAATCCTAGGGTCGATGGTGTAATTTGTGTATCTGAAGCTGTCACAAAACATGTAAAAAAACAGGTATTTGACAAATCAAAAAAAATTGAGACTATATATAAAGGTCACGATGTTTCATGGTATAACCAGCAGCCTATAAACCTTGAAGAGTTTGGTACAAACAAAAATAACTTTAATATCGCTTTTATTGCAAATATACGACCTCATAAAGGGCTCATATATGTTCTACAAGCTGCTCATATGCTGGCTGACATTAAGGATTTACACATTCTTCTTATTGGTGACAAAGTTTCAAAAGAACCATATTTATCTCAGATTAAAAACAGCGGTATGCAAGAGAGAATTCATGTAACCGGCTATCGCAATGATGTAACAAACATCATTACTGCATGCGATGTCTTAGTTCACGCTTCAACCAGAAAAGAGGGGCTGCCAAGGGTTATTTTAGAGTCTTTGGCAAGCGGGACTCCTGTTATAGCATCTGCAAACGAGAGCTCTTTAGAGATAATAGAAGATGGTGTAAACGGCTTTATAGTCCCAATAAAAGACGCAAAAGCGATAGCACAAAAGATAAGAGAGTTGCACGACTCTCCTCAGACTCTGCAAAAGTTAAAAGAACATGCCAAAGATGTCATAAAAAACAAACTATCCCACACTCAAACAGTTAAAAAGTTTGATGAGTACTTTAAATCATTTAAAAAGATATCTTAGGGCACCTTTTATAAACTTTGGATGATACCAGGAGCTAGGCAAAGCTTTGGTCATATATTTTTTTGCCAACTCTTTTTTATTTGCTTTTACTAGTTGTACAAAAGAGTAAAGATAGTGTCTATTGATGGCTTTTTTGTACATTGGTTCATCTGAATAGTCATTTAACATTTTCTCCATCTCTTCAACCATAAACTCTGAGTTTTTACTCATATTACTATCGTGATCTCTGTAATATACTAAATCTTCATTTAAATATAAAATTTTATATTTTTTGCTTATTTTTAGCCACATCGGATGATCTTCTATTTTGTACTTTGTTTCATGACCTCCTATCTCATTCAAAACGCTTTTTTTTATAAAAACAGTTGGTCCTGTTATAAAATTTCTAAATAGAAGATCATTAAATATATAACCTGACTTATTGTACTTGGTCGTTACTCTGCCTAATATATTTGACTTATTGTCAACTCTTATCATATTGCCGTAACACATTGCATGCTCATAGTTTTTTTCTAGAGCTTCTACTTGCTTTTCTATTTTTGTGGGTGCATAAAAATCATCTGATGCTAATCCTGTTATATAATAACCTTTTGCAAGTTGCTCAATTTCTTTAATTGTTGTAATCAATCCTCTGTTTTCTCGACTAATATACTCAAATCTCTTAAATCTATTTTTGCATTCATCATAAAGTTCCATTATTTTTTCATGCGTTTTATCTGGAGAGCCATCATTGATAATTATCAACTCTATATTTTTATATGTCTGATTTATAACACTATTTATAGCTTCATGAATATATTGTTCATGGTTGTATGCAGGTATCCAGACAGTTACCAATTTATCTAAACTCATTCAAAACCTTTACTATTGTTTTAGTGTCTTCAAAGCTTTGAATACCGCTTATTGGTAGACTTAAAACTTCATTATGAATTTGTTCACTTACCGGATAGATTTCATTATTCCATTCTTTATAGGCATTTTGTTTATGCGGTGGTATTGGATAGTGGATAAGTGTTTGGATACCTTTATCTAAAAGGTATTTTTGTAGTTCATCTCTTTTATTTGTTCTTATAACAAACAGATGCCACACATGATTATTTTCAGCTCTTAGGGTTGGTAAAATGATATTTTCATTTTTAATAGTTTTTAGATAATAATTTGCTATCTCTCTTCTTTTATCAATCTCATTATCTAAATATCTAAGCTTCACTCTTAGCATCGAAGCTTGCATTTCATCAAGCCTGCTATTTACACCTTTGTAAAGATTTTCATATTTTTTGTGGCTTCCGTAGTTCCCTAGTGCTTTGATAGTATTTGCCAGCTCTTCATCATTTGTAGTAACTGCTCCACCATCACCTAAAGCACCAAGATTTTTCCCAGGATAAAAGCTAAATCCACTTGCATCTCCCAAGTTTCCACTTCTTTTATCTTTGTAGTAAGAACCGTGTGATTGGGCTGAGTCTTCTATAACTTTTAAATTATATTTTTTAGCTATTTCATTTATCTTTTCCATATCACAAGTTTGCCCGTAAAGATGTACTGGTAAAATAGCTTTTGTTTTGGAAGTGATTTTTTCTTCTATTTTAGATGGGTCTATAAGATATGTATTTATATCTGGCTCCACTAAAATAGGCACGAAATTGTTTTGAGAAATTGCAAGTATTGAAGCTATATAGGTATTTGAAGGTACTATAACTTCATCTCCATCTTTCATAAAATCTAGTTCTTTATAAGCTCTAAGTATCAAAATAAGCGCATCAAGACCATTTGCTACCCCTATGGCATACTTTACACCACAATACTCTGCAAACTCTTTGTCAAACTCTTTACATTCATTTCCTTGAATATACCAACCACTGTCTACTACTCTTGTACAAGCTTCTATTAATTCAGCTTTATATTGAGCATTTATGCCTTTTAAATCTAAAAATGGAATCATTTTATCTCCAATTCATAAAAATCTTGGACAACTGCCCTTGCTCCAAAACCTTCTTTTTGAGCGATTAAACCAGTATTTAAAAATCTACCGGCATCTTCATTTGATATTCCAAAATCAAAATATTTTTTATTTTTATAAACATCTTTTATCAAATAATCTATCAATAAATCCAATGCTCCAAGCTCTCTTCCCTCTTCACTATTTGCTAAATACTGAGTATGTACAATATTTTGATTCTCATAAATTAAAGCACCTGAAACTACTTTTTCATCTTTTTTTGCTAAAAAAAGTTTAATATTTTTTGGAAATAAACTAGCCAATTTCCTCATCTCTTCTAATGTATGTACTGGCTTTGCTTCATGATTTGATTCTAAAACTCCTGTTAAAAGTTCCCAAAAGGCTTTATAATCATTAGATTCAAAGGCTTCTATCGGTTCTTTTTTAGCTTTATTTATAGTCCATTTTCTACCCTTAGAATATCTAACTTGTTCGGTCAAATCTATAGTTGAAGTCACATCTCTTCGTATTAACTTTGCATTATTTCTAAAGAGAGCATATCTATCTTCTTCTGATGGTTTTATGTGATATATATATGGAATACATTTGTAAATAATCTTTTTTATATTTTGCTTTTTTGCATAATCTTTTAAAAATTGAAAAATTTCTAACATTGTTTCTGTTTTCATTTTATCATCTACTAAAAACCCGCCAAAAGTAAGCCCATGATGAGAATATAAAAAATTTTCTTTTATATTTGCAGGTAAAATAGCAATCAATTTATCCGTATCATCAAAAATCATAAGTGAAAAATCTTCAAATCTATCATTATGATATTCCATATAATCTCTGTCAAAAAAGAAATGACTGTTTTTTGAATTCTTTACAAATTCATTCCATAAATTTTTATACTCTGCTCTATATTTGATTATATTCATTTATTCCTCGATTAATTCTGCATAACCAAAACCATCTTCTCCCATATTATTACCATTATAAAACATATATGTTTTATCCTTTGTCTTTACGATAGATGGGTAGCTTAAATGGATACTATCCCAGCCTTCTTTAGATAATTCTATTCCTAAATTTTTATCATCTCTTTCCCACTTTATACCATCAAATGAAACTGCATGTCCTGCAATATATCTCCCATCTGTTGTACCATAAGTAAAATTCATAATATATAAGTTATTCTTTTTATATGTTCTTGGTCTACCTATTCTGTACTCAAAATTGTTTTTATTATTTTCTATACATTTAATTCCATTTTCTTTAAAATGAATTCCATCATACGATTCGATATAATTTATATCGTACTGAGGATAATCCACTCCATTTATAGTTTCCCAACCGCTACCTGTTGCATACCAAAACTTAAACTTTTTATCTTCATATATTACAGAATGTATAGCTCTAATATATAAAGCTTCATCTTCTCTATCCATAATTGGAGTATGTTTATATCTTGTAAAAGTTTCTCCATTATCTTCACTAATTGCTAAACCACTATATGCTAAAAACTTCGACTTTTTAACTAATTGAAATCCTACATAATACATATGAATTTTATTATCTACTCTAATTAAGTCCCCTAAAATCACACCATTATCATCAAACATACCATCTTTACCAATATCCAATACGGGTTTATCAGATATTTTCAATATATTTGAAGGATTATTAGCATCTACATCAACATATCCGATTCTCCCAACACCTTGAGAATCCCTAAAGCTCACATAAATTCTTATTGTCTTTTCGTCTAATAAAAAAGCTGTTGGTGTTAATGCGGAATTATCTCTCCAGCTATTATCTTTTGGAGGTTGATAAATTAGTCCTTTCTTTTCCCATTTCATCAATCTTCCTTTATTCTAAACAATCTATGAGTATTTACTTTTGATAATTCTGTTTGTTTTAATTGATAAAATTCTTTTTCATTAGTATCTTTTTGTATTAAAGCACCAGCACCTATAAAATTATCTTTAGCTAGTTTGGTATTGTCCTCAATAGTACAGTTAACACCTAAAAAAGAGTTTTCGCCAACTTCACAAAATCCTGAAATAACACAGTGCGAAGATATAAAACAATTATCTCTTATAATTGTATTATGTCCTATATGATTTCCACTCCATAGAGTTACATTATTTCCTATTTTTACAAAAGGCTGAAGTGTATTG
This sequence comes from Sulfurimonas crateris, assembly GCF_005217605.1. NCBI lineage: Bacteria > Pseudomonadati > Campylobacterota > Epsilonproteobacteria > Campylobacterales > Sulfurimonadaceae > Sulfurimonas > Sulfurimonas crateris. The sequence continues at coordinate 216,625 of NZ_SZPX01000005.1, forward strand.
TCTTCAAATATAAAGCAATTTTCACCAATCTCTACATTTCTCCATACAAAAGCTTTTGAACTGATATAAGTTGCACACTTGTACCCTTTTGCTTTTACTTCACTATAAACTTTTGTTCTATTTCTATTTAGTTTCCCTGAACTTATTGCAACATATACCTCATATTTATTTGGATTATATTTTTCTTCTAAAGTTTCAAATGGAATTACTGGTAAATCATTAACAATTGTTTCAGTAATATACTGTTCATTCACACTGAATGCCACAACTTCATATGCTGAGTCGAATTGAAAATATTCATAAGCTATTAAACCTGTTTCTCCACTTCCTACGATGATTAGTTTTTTAGTTTTTTCCATTTTCAACTTCCTTTATAAATTTATCATAATCTCTAATATAATCTCTTTCATCATAATGTTCACTTGCTAGCACAACCAAAACACAGTCTTGACTAAAATCTTTCATCTCTCTCCAAATGAGTCCTTCTATAAAAAGTCCTTGGTTTGGATTATCAAGCTTTACTTCTTCTCTTTTTTTCCCATCATCAAGTACAAAAGTACAAGCGCCTTTTACGGCAATGGCAATTTGTTTAAGGTTTATGTGAGCATGAAAACCTCTCTTAACCCCTTCTTTTGTATCAAAAATATAATAAACCCTTTTTATTTCAAATGGTGCATTGTACCCTTGTTCTATTGCTATTAAAGAGCCTCTTTCATCACCTAATGTTTTAAAATTTACTAATTTATAACTACTCATTTGATTATTCAATACTTTTCCAAATACCACTCAATTGTTTTAACGATTCCGCTCTCAAAGTTCTCATCTGCTCTCCAGAGAAGTTCATTTTCCAGTTTTGTTGCATCTATAGCATAGCGGCGGTCATGTCCGGCTCTATCCTCTACAAATGTAATGAGCTCTTTATATGATTTTTCTTTTGGAACTTGTTGGTCAAGAATAGTACAAATTCTATCTACTATTTGAAGATTTGTTCTCTCGTTTCTTCCGCCTATATTATAAACTTCTCCAGTTTTACCTGTGTGATAAACAATGTCTATTCCTTTACAGTGGTCAAGCACATAAAGCCAGTCACGAATATTTTTACCATCTCCGTAGATTGGAATTGGATTGCCTTGTAAAGCATTTCTGATAATAGTCGGAATAAGTTTTTCATCATGCTGTTTTGGTCCGTAGTTGTTTGAACAGTTTGTAATCACACAATCCATCCCGTAAGTCTCTACATAGCTTCGCACTATCATATCACTGCTTGCTTTGCTTGCACTATAGGGTGAGTTTGGAGCGTATGGCGTAGTCTCACGAAATAACTCTTTTGGGTCATCGCTTAATGTTCCATAGACTTCATCGGTGCTTATATGATGAAATCTGCAATTTTGATATGCCTCTTTTTTAGTAAAGGGCTTTTGCATCCACTGCTTGTATGCAACATCTAAAAGGGTAAAAGTTCCGTTCACATTTGTCTGCACAAATACTCCCGGGTTTTTAATGGAGTTGTCCACATGACTCTCCGACGCAAAGTGTATCACTCCGTGTATGTCGTATTCGTTAAAAATAAACTCTACTAGCTCACGGTTGCATATATCGCCTTTTATGAACTTGTATCTTTCATTTCCTTCACATTCACTGAGGTTTTCTAGGTTACCTGCGTACGTGAGTAAATCTAAATTTACAATATTATAATTTTCATACTTTTCTAAAAAATATGGTACGAAATTTGAGCCGATAAAACCTGCACATCCTGTAACCAGTACGGTTTTATTTGTATTGTTAAACATTCTCCTCCTTTACAAGATCATAAAGATATTGTCCATATCCATTTTTAGAAAGTGGTTTTGCAATTTCTAGTATTTTTTCTTTCTCTATCCATCCATTTTTATATGCTATCTCTTCAAGACACGCTATTTTGTATCCTTGCCTATGTTCTATAGTCTGTACAAATTGACCTGCCTCGATGAGACTGTCATGAGTTCCGGTGTCTAACCATGCAAACCCTCTTCCTAAAAGTTCAACTTTAAGTTTTCCTTTTTTAAGGTATTCCTGATTTACTGTTGTTATTTCAAGCTCTCCACGATGAGATGGTTTTACATTTTTCGCTATCTCAATAACATCATTATCATAAAAATAGAGCCCAGTTACTGCAAAGTTTGATTTTGGTTTTGTTGGTTTTTCTTCTATGCTTATTGCGCTTTTGTCTTTATCAAACTCTACCACACCAAACCTCTCTGGATCTTTTACTTGGTAACCAAATACTACAGCACCATCTTTAATTGAAGCTGCGCTTTTGAGTAGTGGCGTAAACCCTTGACCATAAAAAATATTATCTCCAAGAATTAAACAAACACTCTCTTTTCCTATAAACTCTTCTCCTAAGATAAATGCTTGAGTCAATCCGTCTGGGCTTGGCTGTATTTTATACTCTAAGCTTATGCCCCAATCACTTCCATCACCCAAAAGTTCTTCAAATTTGCCTATGTCTTGAGGAGTTGATATTATAAGTATCTCTTTTATCCCTGCAAGCATTAAAACTGAAAGTGGGTAATATATCATCGGTTTGTCATAAATCGGAAGTAACTGTTTACTGATGCTTCTTGTTACTGGATAAAGTCTTGTACCACTTCTACCAGCCAAAATGATTCCTTTCATTTGTTACGCACCTCATTTATTAATTAAAGAATTATATCTAATATTGACTAAAAACTAAATTTCAAACAATTAAGCATATTTAAGATAAAATCAACAAAAAATTATGGGTACAATAATGATGAATACTAATAACAAAGAAGCTGTTATAAATGATTATAAAATTGCTTTTTTTTGTATTTATCCCTCAGAGCGGAATAAACATGAACTTTAATTATATTGATAAAGAATATATTAATTTACTAAAAAATATACAAAATTATTTTTATGCTTCACAAAACTCAATTCATAAAGCAAGAAACGAGATAAAAATCATCGATTTTAACGGTGAGAGTCTTGTAGTAAAATCTTTTAAGACTCCAAATATTATAAACAAAATAATCTACACTTTTTTTAGAGACTCTAAAGCAAAAAAATCCTATGAAAACAGCATGAAAATTTTTGATTTTGTACCAAAACCGATAGGTTATATAGAGTTTCATAAATTTGGACTAATCGATGATAGCTACTTTGTAAGTGAAAAATTTGATTATGATTTTACAATTAGAGAGCCATTAAGAGACTATAATTTTGAAAACAAAAAAGAAATTTTTGAAGCTTTTGCACAATTTACATTTGAGTTGCATGAAAATAACATTTTTCATCTTGATTATTCACTTGGAAATATATTAATAAAAAAAGATGATGGTTCTTACATATTTAAAGTAGTTGACATTAACAGAATGGAGTTTAAAAAATTAAGCGTTGATGAGAGACTTAAAAACTTCTCAAAGCTTTGGGCAAAAGATGCAGATCTAAAAGTAATTATAAATGAGTATGCGAAACTCATTAAAAGCGATACTGATTATTGTGTTAAAATTGCATTAAAATATTCACAAGCTCACAAAGATAGAAAGAATTTAAAAAAGAGATTAAGGGGTCAGCAAGTTGTTGATTAGCCAATGATCAAAGCCCTGAAACAAAGGATAACAAGTAGTGAAAATTAGTATAATCGGCACGGGATATGTAGGCCTAGTAAGTGGAACATGCTTTGCAGAAATGGGCAATAGCGTAATTTGCGTGGATGTTGATGAACAAAAAATAAAAAAGCTAAAACAAGGAATTATCCCCATATTTGAGCCTGGTCTTGAAAATATGGTTCTTGAAAACTTCAATAAAGGAACTCTGATTTTCAATACTGATATTAAAGAAGCTTTAAAAACTTCAGAGATTTGTTTTATAGCAGTCGGAACTCCGATGGGCGAAGATGGAAGCGCTGATCTAAAATACGTTCTAGATGTTGCAAAAAGTATTGGTAAACATATGACTCATCATATGTATGTTGTTGACAAAAGTACGGTTCCAGTCGGAACGGCAGATAAAGTTAAAAATACTATCCAGAAAGAGCTAGATAAGAGGAGCTCTAATCTTACCTTTGATGTTATCAGCAATCCAGAATTTTTAAAAGAGGGAGCGGCTATTGAAGATTTTATGAAACCTGACAGGGTCGTGATCGGAGCTGACAATAAAAAAGCTTTTGACGTAATGCATGAACTCTATGAACCTTTTCTTCATAAGACAGACAGGTTTATAACAATGGACATAAAGAGTGCAGAAATGACAAAATATGCAGCAAATGCAATGCTTGCAACCAAGATATCTTTTATGAACGAAATAAGCCAGATATGCGAAATAGTTGGTGCAGATATTAATAAAGTAAGAAACGGTATAGGAAGTGACAGCAGAATAGGCTATAGTTTTATTTATCCTGGATGTGGATATGGCGGAAGCTGTTTTCCAAAAGATGTCCAAGCTTTGGCAAAGACTGCAAAAGACTTTGGTTATACTCCTAAAATACTTGATGCCGTAGAAGATGTAAATAACGCACAAAAAAAAGTTATCGCTACAAAAGTTATTAAAAGATTTGGCGAAGATTTAAGCGGCAAAACATTTGCTGTGTGGGGACTCAGCTTTAAACCTGAAACAGATGACATGAGGGAAGCAAGTTCTATAACAATAATAAATGAACTGACCTCAAGAGGAGCAAAGGTAAAAGCCTATGACCCTAAAGCCAGACATGAAGCAGAAACATTTTATCTGAAGGATAATCAAAACGTAGAGTATGTTGACTCGAAATATTCGGCACTTACAAATGCAGATGCAATGATATTGGTAACAGAATGGAAAGAGTTTAGAAGCCCGGATTTTGATGAAATGGCTATTAGGCTGAATAATAAAATAATTTTTGACGGAAGAAATCAGTATAAAAAAGAAAAACTAGAAGCAATCGGCTTCGAATACCACCAAATTGGAGTAAAATCATAATGAAGAAAAAAATATTAGTAACCGGTGGTGCAGGATTTGTGGGAAGCCACCTTTGTGAAAAGCTCTCACAAAACAAAGACTATGATGTTTACAGTCTAGACAACTACTTTACCGGCAGCAAAGAGAATCATGTTCCAAATGTAACATACATAGAAGGAGACACCGTAGATATCGCGAAACTCGTTACTTTTTATCCTGATATGGTTTACCATTTAGGAGAATATTCTAGAGTTGAACAGAGTTTTGATGATATAGAAAAAGTTTGGAAATACAATAAGGACGGCATTTTTGCTGTTCTAGAGTTTGTAAGACGGGCGGGCTGTAAAATACTATATGCAGGAAGTTCTACAAAATTCGGTGATGGGGGCCTTGGAAGAAGTGCCTCCCCATATGCCTGGACAAAAGCAAGCAATACTGAACTAGTGGAAAATTACGGCACATGGTATAACGTACCTTATGCTGTCACATATTTTTATAATGTATATGGGCCGAGGGAGATACAAAGCGGAAAGTACGCGACTCTGATTGCTCTTTTTAAAGAAAAAATGAAAAAAGGAGATGTTTTAACTGTTGTAAGTCCTGGAACTCAAAAAAGAAATTTTACCCACATAGACGATATTATCGATGGTCTTGTTTTAGTTGGTGAAAACGGCTATGGAGATGAATTTGGCATTGGAAGCCCAGAATCTTACAGCATACTTGAAATAGCCCAAATGTTCGGCGGTAAAATAGAGATGCTGCCTGAAAGAAAGGGCAATAGAATGAGCGCAGATGTCGTAACAGCTAAAACCGAAGCTTTAGGCTGGAATCCAAAGAAAAACATAAAAGATTACATAGAAAAATTAAGAAAAAACAACTGGGAGCATGAGTAGATTACTTCTGCTCATTTTCCTGCATCTCTATCATAATTACATACTTCATATAACTATTATAAGCAGAAGCAAAGGCAACATGCCACTCCTGAATCCCTCCGAATATTCCGCCTTTTAAAATAAGACCTTTAAAAAAAGCTGCCGCACCATGAACAAATGGATCGTACCAAGAAGCTCTCTTGCCCTCCGCGTATCGTACTTTTGCAAGATTTACGGCGAATCTGTCTGCTTTGGATACAAGCACACCAAAATTATCAAAAGAGTAATGAAGCATATCAACGTCTAAATTTTTATAATTTTTACACTCTACATATCCATGCTCACCCATGGTGTTGTATCCACACTTGGATTTATTGTAGAGTCTTACCACTCTATCCGGATACCACTGCTTTATAAACTTTTTTCCTATAAAGCTTTTGCGACGCAAAGAGTAAGCGTCAAACTTTTCATTTTCCAGATCAAGATTTTTTAGGTAATCTATGGCTTCATCTTCAAGTCTCTCATCAGCATCGATACTTAGTATCCACTCATTTGTAGCGAATTGTTCACAAAAAGCTTTTTGACCGCCGTCTCCAAGATATTTTTGCTTAATTACCCTTGCACCTAGACTCTCGGCTATTTCGCATGTTTCATCAGAACTAAAAGAGTCTACTACTATAACTTCACTGCATATTTTTTGAACATTTTGTATAACATCTCTAATATGCTTTTTTTCATTTAATGTTATAATCGTAGCTGTAATTTTTATTTGCATGGGCACTCTATTTTTTACGAAATTTTATCATAAATAAAAGGCACTGTATGAATCAACTAACATTTTTACAAAAAATAAGAAATAAAATTAGAGTTTATGGCAGAGATAATAAAATTTTTCTTGATAAAAAAAATAAAATAAAAATCTCCAAAACAAAAATAGTCATCAAAGGCTCAAACAACACTCTGCATATAAACAGCGGCGTAAAGATAAACGGTTCTTTTATAGAGATCGTTGGGAACAACTGCCGAATCACCATAGGCAAAAACTCTATTATCGGAGACGGATGCTATCTAAGCGCAAAAGATGAAAGTATCCATTTAATAATTGGCGATGAGTGTATGTTAAGCAGAAACGCAAAGCTTATGACCTCAGACGGACATCCAATATATCAAAACGGAGAAATTATAAATAGTGCTAAAGATATTACACTTGGAGATAAGGTCTGGATAGCAGACGATGTTACAATATTAAAAGGTGTAGAGGTGGGAGCGAACTCCGTTATTGGAATAGGTTCAGTGCTCACAAAATCTGTTCCCGCCGGCTCCATCGCAGTCGGAAATCCTGCAAAAGTTGTAAAAGAAAGCATAAGCTGGACGCACTAGAGCTCTAGCAGTTCTCTCTTTACCTCATCAATCAACTTTGCCCTTTTCTCTGTGTCACCCGGCAAACTAAAGTGCATTTGCAGCCCTTCATCCCCAACACTCTTCCATCTTTTAGAACTTGCAAAGAGGTTATCGGCGAAGAAGGTCATTGTCGGCGTTCCTACCAGTGAAGCGACATGATACGTACCCGTTGAAGTAGAGACAAAAAGCTTGAAATTACTTACAAGTTTTGCAAAATAGACAAGCCCTTCAAGCGAGAGATAAAAAACTATATTTACATCATAAAGCCTGTTTTGCATCTCTTCATAAAGCTCTTTCTCATCAGGTCCAAACGTAAGAACGACTTGATATTTGCCCTCTTTTATAACTTCACGGATTAAAATCTCATACTCATCAAGTGTGAAGTTTGCATCGCTTGAACCGCCAAAACCGACATGAAAAGCCACTACCTCTTTATCTATGTCATTATTTATACAAAAAACATCATAGATTTTCTTAGCATCCTCAAACTCTAAAAGCGGTTTTTTATACTCTAGATTTATACTGCTAAAAAGAGCCTTTGTGAGTTCTAAGTTGTACTCAAACTCTGCCATCTTCACTTCACTTCGTCTCTGAACTACTCTCTTTGTATAAAAGATCTGAGCGATTTTAGTCGCAGGTGCTATTCTCGTTGGAATTCGTGCCAAAAACTGAGCCATTGCTACGCGCGTATTTGAAAAAAGAGTTATGGAAGCGTCTATCTTTGCCTTTTTTAGTTTTGAAACCAGTTCAAAGAGACTTCCGCTATCATCTACTATCACCTCATCTATAAAGTCGCAAGACTGGGCAAGGGTTTTGTTAAGCGGGGCAACACATGCAATAATCCTGTTTTTTGGATCATGCTGTTTTAACACATACATAGCAGGAAGAGCAGTTATAAAATCACCTAGTTTATCTGTACGGACTACGAGAATATTCAAAAAAATTCCTAAATTAAAATTTAAAACAGTAGATCAAGAAAAACACTTGCCCAGACAATGACAAATAAAAAAATGCTCAAAAAAACTATAGAGCTTCCTACATCTTTTGCCCTGCCAGCCATCTCATGGTGTTCAAGTGTCACCAGATCCACAACTCTCTCTATCGCACTGTTTACCGCCTCTGCTATTAGCATAAACATCAAAGAGACAAACATTAACAACTTATTTGAAAGTGTGGTCTCAACAAATATCACTACAGGAATTAAAACTATAAAAACTACAAGCTCTATCCTAAACGATGATTCTGTCTTTATTAGATCCAAAAGCCCTTTAAGAGCATAATTAGTGTTTTTAAAAAAATTATATTTCGGCTGATTTCTCAACAATTATCCCTATTTCTCAATTTATGTTACTTAATAAAATTTTTAGAAGCAAGTGGCTGATTTTATCTTAAAAAGGCTATAATTCGCCTTATGAAAGAACCGTACAAGTGGGATAACTATTCCGATCAGCCATATCCGCTACAAGACAAAAACTACAAAAAGCAGATGCGAAAAAGCCAGATAGGCTCGCTGCTTAAAACTTTTTTGATCTCTATTGCAGTAATCCCGTTTTCACTGCTAATGACTCCGTTCGTGAAGAGAAAAAAGATAATCTCCAGCGAATTTTTCTGCCTTGGTGTCAATTTTGAACGCAATCCTAAAGAGACTCTTGAGATGATAGAAGAGCTAGGCGTAGAGAGAATTCTGTTGCGCATAAAACTTTGGGAGATGCAAAAACTTCCGCTTCTAAAAGATTTTATCCTAAAAACAAAAGATAAAAAAATAACGCTTAAAATACTTCAAGACAGAGAGCATATAGAAGATTTGAAGCTTCTAAAAAAAGATCTGGAGACAATTTTTAGTGCATTAGGTCAATATGTAGATATCTTTGAGATCGGTTCAACCATCAACAGAGCAAAATGGGGATTTTTCAGCGTTGATGAGTATAGCCGCTTCTTTCAAGTCGCTTATGACCTCAAGCTTGAAAAATTTCAAAATATAAAACTTATAGGAAGCGGTGTCATAGACTTTGAGTATCACTTTACTGCGCACACGCTCTTCAATACCAAAAAGTACCGTTATAACGGAGTCTCTTCACTTCTTTATGTAGATAGACGCGGTGCGCCTGAAAATATGCAGATGGGCTTTACTCTTCAGGACAAAATATCTCTTCTTAGCACAATGGTCTGGCTAAGTCCAAAAAGCAGTCATGAGCTTCACATCACGGAGACAAACTGGCCGATCAGCGGCACTGCTCCATACGCTCCGACAAGCGAATATGAGTGTGTGAGTGAAGAGTTATACGCAGACTACATGTTAAGATACTATCTGCTTGCTTTTGCCTCACAACAGGTTGACTCCGTATCGTGGCATCAGCTGATTGCTCCAGGGTATGGGCTTGTTGACAACAGAGAGGGCATTAAAAAACGCTCCGCATATAAAACATATAAATTTATGGTTAAAAATCTAAAAAATGCGCAGTTTTTAAGACTTGATATAAAACGAGGCTACTACATTCTTCAATTTTTAGTAGATAATAAGCTTCTTCAAATCCACTGGTCGCTAAAGACGACAACACTCAAAAAAGAAGATTTTTTTACACCATATTCGCGCGATGGAGAGAAGATAGAAGGCGAAACCCTATACATAGGTTCATCTCCAACCTACATATTTATCAAAGATGAAATAAAACCATCCTATAAAGAATAGCTTAAACCAATAGCTATTTTTTATAGACATAGATAATGTGTTTCATTATTTGAGTATTTAAAAAGTATAAATGCTCAGATGATCAAATACAAAGATATAACCACTATTTTAAAGGTTATGTTTTTTGGTCAGTGTTCATTAAAAACTCATTGTTTTCACAAGTGTTAAAACTAACCGTTTTAATATCATTTAGAGATTAAAACTCTTTTAGAGTTGTATGGTGTGTTGTATTTAAAAATTGAGTAGATAATTGTTGCTAGCTTTTTAGAAATAATTATCAAAGCTTCTTTTTTGCTTTTGCCGGCAGATACCTTATCTCGGAATACTTTTCTGAGTTCATCATTATGAAGCACAGAAGATACAGCTGCCATGTAAAGAGCATGCTTGGCTATGGGTATGCCTCTTTTGGCAAGCTTTCCGACAGATAGAGAGTTTCCTGATTGATACTGAGTAGGATAAAGTCCAAGGTAGCCTATAAAAGCCTTAGCAGATGAGAATCTTGTTAAATCTCCGCACTCTCCAAGTATCGCTGCAATAGTTTTATCGGCTACACCGGGGATAGATTTAAGATTTTCAATCGGAGCATCTAGCTTTTGAGATATACCAGATTCAATTAATTCATTTATTTTAGCTTCAATTTCAAGTTTTTCTTGACTTAAAAGCTCTAATATCTTAATATTAG